>JBOGDU010000333.1:0-6701 GCA_050743145.1 Jiangellaceae bacterium
GGACACCTACGTCGCCTACGGCCTGGGCAACTTCGTCTGGTACACGAACGGGTCCGAGGCAGCATCGACCACGGGTGTGCTGACCCTCACCTTGGACAGCGGGACCGTGGTGGGCGAGCGCTGGGCACCCGCCCGGATCCAGGACGACGGTATCCCCCGCTTCAGCTCGGGCGCGGAGGCCGAGACGGCTGTGGCGACATTCGCCGAGCGGCGCGCCTGCACCGATCTCGTCGCGCTCTAGGCCCTACCCCCGTGTCGGGAAGATCCCCTGACCGGGGGTCAGGATGCGCCGAGGGTCATCCAGGGCCTTCGCTGCCGCCAGCCGGCCGAACTCGGGCGCGAAATGCCTGGCCCAGTCCGAGCGCGAGAACGGGATCGATCCGATCGGATACTGCTTCCCACCGATCCTGCGGGCCTGCTCGAACAGGTCCCGGTTCCCGGTGATCATCTCGTCGACGACCTGAGGGTCGTCGGGTGGTGCCGTGCGCAGCAGGCCCAGCAGGAAGACCACCGGCTCGTCGGGAACCCGGGCCAACGGCTTGGTCAGTCGGGCCCGAAGGAACGGGTACAGCAGGATCGGTCCGCCGCCGAGGTCGTCGGGAGTGAGCTCGGCGAACACGTCGGCCAGGTAGCCGTCGGCGCGGGAGCCAGGGAGGAAGAGGTTGAGCCACGGATGCGGGTGGAACCACACCCCGATGGACTTGAGGAACTCGACGGCCGGTGCCAGGCGGTTCTGGAAGTCGAACAAGGACTGGTCGACGATCTGCTCGCTGCCCGGCTCGTACCGCAGGCCGTCGAGCAGACGGGCATCGTCGGGAACGTCAGGAGGGGTGTAGAAAGTGGCCGCCTCCAACAGGAAGGTCCACCCGCCGCCCGCGCCGGGCAGCACCTGCCCCTCGACGTAGTCGAACCGCTCCTCGGTCACCAGCCGGCGCTGATCGGCGGTGAACGTGGCCAGATCGACGTAGGAGAGCAGGTAGGTGCGTGCCTGCTCGGCGGCCGGGACCAGACGTACCGTCGCCCGCACGATCAGCGCGGACTGCCCCAACCCGGCCAGCACGGCGTCGAACAGGCGGCGGTGGCGGTGCGGCGAACAGGTGACCAGCTGCCCCTCGCCAGTGACGACCTGCAACTCCAGCACGTTGTCGACCTGGAGCCCGTGCCGGTGGGTCGTCCCGCCGATACCGCCGACAGACAGGGTGCCGCCCACGGACAGCTCGATGTAGTCGGTGAGCACAGGCGGCGTGCGGCCTTGCGCGAGCGCGGAGGTGAGCAGCGAGCTCCACACGGCGCCCCCGTCCACCACGGCGCGATCCGTCCCGACGTGGTGAACCGCCGACAGCGTGCTCATGTCGATCACGAGACCGTCCTCGACCTGCGGCTGCCCGAACGTCGAGTGGCCCTGGCCCCGGGCGGCGACGTGGATGAGGTGGGCGTTCGCGAAGCGGACCATCGTGACGATGTCGTCGACGGACCCGGGCCTGAGCACAGCGAACGGGCGGCGGTGGACGATGTGGCCGAAGTCGTCCGCTGCCGCGTCGCGGGACGCCGCATCGGTCAGCAGCTCGCCGTCCAGCGGCGGAACGTCCAAGACCGTGGTCGCGTCGGCGGCGTCCGCCTCGGTGACCCACGAGCGGCTGAGCGGATCGAAGCCGACGACCGCCGCGCCTGCGGCGAGACCGATCAGGAAGGAGCGGCGCGAAGTTGTCGAGGCCATGCCTTCATGCTGTCAGCCGCACGATGCCGCGTCATCCGTCGACGGTGATCTCCGGGGTACCGGAATCGGGGACGAGCACCAGTTCGGCGACCCGGCCGGCCGCGGCGAGGTCGTCCAACGCCGCCGCGACCAGCTGGATGCGGTCTTGTGGACCGCGCACGACCACGCGATCCAACTCGGCCCGCATGGACAGCTTCTGCGTCGACTTCACGGCGCGGATCCCGGACAGAACGGACGCGACCGCCGCGATCAGGGCGGGATCACCGCCGACAGCCACCTCGTCGGTCGTCGGCCACGCCGACCGGTGCACCGACCCGTCGTGCCACCACGACCACACCTCCTCGGTGACGAACGGCAGGATCGGTGCGAACAGCCGTAGTTGGACCGACAGCGCCGACGTCAGCGCGGCGCGGGCCGACGTCGCGCCGGCACGTCCCCGCTCGCCGTAGGCGCGGTCCTTGACGAGTTCCAGGTAGTCGTCGCAGAACTCCCAGAAGAAGCGCTCTGTCACCTCGAGCGCGCCGGTGTAGTCGTAGGCGTCGAACGATTCCGTGGCCGCGCGCACGACGTCGGCGAGCGCGGCCAGCATCGCCCGGTCGAGCGGGTCGGTGGCTGCGGAGACCTCGACGCCCGCGCCGGTCCCCGGACCGAGGACGAACCGGCCGGCGTTGAGGATCTTCGTCGCCAGCCGTCGTCCGACCTTCATCTGGGCTTCGTCGAAGGGCGTGTCCAGGCCCGGCCGTACGCCGGCCGCCCGCCAGCGCACGGCGTCCGCGCCGTAGCGCTCCAGCACGTCGACCGGCGTCGTCACGTTGCCCTTGGACTTGCTCATCTTCTTCCGGTCCGGGTCGACGACGAACCCCGAGATCGCCGCCTGCCGCCACGGCAGCGAGCCGTGCTCGAAGTGTGCGCGGACGACGCACGAGAACAGCCAGGTCCGGATGATGTCGTGGGCCTGCGAGTGCAGGTCCATCGGGAACGTCCGGGCGAACAGGTCGGGGTCGCGCTCCCAGCCGCAGACGATCTGTGGCGTGAGCGAGGAGGTCGCCCACGTGTCCATGACGTCCGGGTCGGCGACGAAGCCCCCGGGCGCGCGCCGCTGGCTCTCGGCGTACCCCGGCGGGGAGTCGGACGCGGGGTCGACCGGTAGCACCGCCTCGTCCGGGACGATCGGCGCCTCGAAGCGCGGCGAGCCGTCGGCTCCGAGCGGATACCAGACCGGGAACGGCACCCCGAAGAAGCGCTGACGGCTGACCAACCAGTCCCCGGAAAGGCCGGCGACCCAGTGTTCGTAGCGGTGGCGCATGAACTCGGGCACCCAGGCGAGTTCGCGGCCCCGCTCCAGCAGGGCCTCGCGCAGGTCGTCGTCGCGGCCGCCGTTGCGGATGTACCACTGGCGGCTGGTGACGATCTCCAGCGGCCGGTCACCCTTCTCGTAGAACTTGACCGGGTGGCTGATCTCACGTGGCTCGCCGATTAGCGCACCCGCTTCTCGCAACAGTTCGACCATGCGCCGGCCGGCCTGGCGCACCGTCGAGCCGGCGAGCTCTGCGTAAGGACCGGCGGGAACTCCGTGCGGCGCCGCGGGCAGGAACCTGCCGTCCCGACCGACCACAGCTCGGATGGGCAGGTCCAGCTCACGCCACCAGGTCACGTCGGTGACGTCGCCGAACGTGCACACCATCGCGATGCCCGTCCCCTTCTCGGGATCGGCCAGCTGGTGCGCCAGTACCGGAACCTCGACGCCGAAGACCGGCGTCGTCACGGTCGCACCGACCAGGGAACGGTGCCGTTCGTCGTCGGGATGCGCGACGAGTGCGACACACGCCGGCAGCAACTCCGGCCGGGTGGTCTCGACGAGGACGTCGCCGGCGGGACCGCGGAACGCGACCCGGTGGACGGCACCGGGACGCTCGCGGTCCTCGAGCTCCGCCTGGGCGACTGCGGTCCGGTACGTGACGTCCCACAGTGTCGGTGCCTCTGCCTGGTAGGCCTCGCCGCGGGCCAGGTTGCGCAGGAAGGCCCGCTGCGAGACTGCGCGCGCCGTGGCGCCGACCGTCGTGTACACCTGCGACCAGTCGACGGAGAGTCCGACCCGGCGCCAGAGCCGCTCGTAGGCCTGCTCGTCGCGAGCCGTCAGGAGTTCACACAGCTCGGTGAAGTTGCGACGTGAGACCGGCACCTGTGGGTCCGCCGGCCGGTCGGGCGGGACGAGGTCCGGGTCGTACGGCAACGAGGGATCACACCGCACCCCGTAGTATTTCTGCACCCGCCGTTCGGTCGGCAGACCGTTGTCGTCCCAGCCGATCGGGTAGAAGACCTCGCGCCCGCGCATGCGGTGGTACCGAGCGACGATGTCGGTGTGGCTGTAGGAGAAGACGTGGCCCACGTGGAGGTCGCCGGACACCGTAGGAGGCGGCGTGTTGATCGAGTAGACGCGATCCCGCGGGGCGGAGCGTTCGAACCGGTAGGTTCCCTGGTCCTCCCAACGACGGGCCCAGGTGTCTTCGAGACCGTCGAGGGTCGGCCGGTCGGGCATGGTCTGCGGCATGGCTCACCTGCGAAAGTTGTGATCGGGGATTCAGGAGCGGCGCTCAGTGGCGCACGCGTACTCGACCCCGCGCGAAGCCGCGGCCCATCGACAGCCCGCACCGGTGGTCAGCCACGGTGCCATCGTACGGCTTTGCCGCCCGGCCGGCGTCACGCGTCGGGTGCGTGCCGGTCGGCCCCAGGGGGAACATACGAGCCATGGCCGCCGACGTCATGGTCTTCGCACCCGCTCCGCTACTGACAGTCACGATCGAGCAGAGCGCAGATGCGGTCGAGCTTCACGTCCATCCCGGCGGACAGGGGATCTGGCAGGCGCGGATGATCACCTCGCTCGGCGCCTCGGTCACGGTCTGCGCTTGCCTCGGTGGTGAGGTCGGGGCCGTGCTCGAGCCCCTCATCCTGGCCGAAGGCGTGCAGCTGCGATCGGTGCCGCGCAACCCGAGCAACGGCTGGTACGTGCACGACCGCCGCGACGGGGACCGTGTCGAGGTCGCGGACAGCCCTGGGCAGCCGCTGGAGCGCCACGACCTCGACGAGCTCTACGGGCTGGCGCTGGCCGAAGGCCTGGGGTCGGAGATCAGCGTGTTGAGCGGACCCGCCGAACCGACGGTCGTTCCCGCCGACGTCTATCGGCGACTGGCGGCGGACCTCGGCGCCAACGGCGCCCGCGTGGTGGCGGACCTTTCCGGCGAGTACCTGCCGGCCGTGCTCGATGGCGGCGTCCACTTCCTGAAGGTCAGCCACGAGGAGCTCATCGAGGACGGCCTCGCGGACGGCGACGACGTCGAGGCGGTCGTCGCGGCGCTGCACCGGTTGCACGACGACGGGGCCGGGTCGGTCATCGTCACGCGGGCCGAGCGATCGTCGATCGCCCTGCTGGACGGAGACCTGGTCGAGGTGACGGCGCCACGGCTGCAGGCGGCCGACCCCAAGGGCGCGGGCGACTCCATGACCGCGGGTGTCGCTGCGGTGCTGGCCCGCGGCGGCGACCTGACCGACGCGGTGCGGACGGGTGCGGCCGCCGGAGCACACAACGTCACCCGCCACGGACTGGGCACCGGGCGCGCGGAGGCGATCGCGGCGCTGGTGACACGAGTTCGGATCGAGCCACTCGGGAACTCCGGCGGCCGGGCATGACGCGGGTCCTCGTCACCAACGACGACGGGATCTCCGCCCCCGGCCTGCGCCGGCTCGCCGCTGCCGCTGTGCAGCGCGGACTCGAGGTCGTCGTGGCCGCACCGCTCGACGAGTCGAGCGGTGTCAGCGCCGCCTTGACCGCGGTGGTCGACGAAGGCCGCGTGATGATCGAACAGAGGACACTGCGTGACGTCGATGGTGTGACGGCCTTCGCCGTCGGGGCCTCCCCTGCCTACATCGTCGTGCTGGGCACGCTGGGTGCGTTCGGTCCCGCGCCGGATCTGGTCCTGTCCGGGATCAACCGCGGCGCCAACGCCGGCAACGCCGTACTCCACTCCGGCACCGTCGGCGCGACGCTGACCGCCGCGAGTGCGGGCGTCCATGCGATGGCCGTGTCGCTGGACGTGCTGACTCCGGCTGCCTCCAGCGCGGCCACGGGCGGCGCTGCGATCGCCGCGCTGGACACCGTGGACGACGAGACGCGGCACTGGGACACCGCGGCCGATCTCGCTGGCGGCCTACTCGACGCGTTGACGTCCTTGCCGGCGGGCACCGTGCTCAACCTGAACGTCCCGGATTCACCACCGGCCGAGGTCCGTGGCATCCGCCGGGCGGCGCTGGCCCGTTTCGGTCAGGTGCAGATGACGATCGCCGAGGCCGCAGCGGGCTACGTCCGCACGTCGGTCCAGCAGTCCGAGTTCGAGCCCGACCCCGGCACCGACCTCGCCTACCTCGCCGACGGATGGGCGACGGTGACGCCCATCCGTACGGTGAGCGCGGCCGACTCCGTGGAGCTGGACCTGCCGGAGCCGCCGTGAGGTCGCCGTGCGGCACACTGGCGCACCGTGCCCCGTGTCGTTCTCCTCGCCGGTCCCTCCGGCAGCGGCAAGTCGCATCTGGCCCGTGCGAGCGGACTCCCCGTGCTGGCACTCGACGACTTCTACCGCGACGGCGACGATCCCTGCATGCCCCGTGATCTCGAACTCGGCATCGTCGACTGGGACGACCCGCGATCGTGGAACGGGGCACGGGCGGTCGAGACGCTGACGGCGACCTGCCGCGACGGTCACGCCGAGGTCCCCGTCTACGACATCGCCCACGACCGCTCATCCCGCCGGCGTCGCTTCGATCTCGGCGACGCGCCCGTGTTCGTGGCAGAAGGACTGTTCGCCGCCGAGGTCGTGACAGCGTGCCGGGACCGCGGGATTCTCGCCGAGGCGCTCGCCCTGCACCGGGCGCCGTGGATGAACTTCGTCCGCCGCCTCGTGCGTGACCTCGCCGAGCACCGGAAGCCGCC
>JBOGDU010000334.1:0-5140 GCA_050743145.1 Jiangellaceae bacterium
TTCTTCAGGTCGGTGGCGAGCTTGTCGCGCACGCCACCGCTGATGCGCGCGCCTTTCGCCAACTTCTCAGCCACGCGTCCTCCCCGGAAGATCGTCTGTCCATGGCTGACGACCATGATCCGCCGCATTGCCGTTTCACGCCAGCCGAATGCAAGATCCGATTTCGGGATCCGGCCGTCACGCCAGGGCGACGAGGTCGGTGTAGTCGGGATTCCAGAAATCCTCGACGCCGTCGGGCAGGAGCACCACGCGCTCCGGCCCCAGCGCCTCCACCGCGCCCTCGTCGTGGGTCACGAGCACGATCGCACCGGCGAAGGAGCGCAGCGCGGCGAGCACCTCTTCCCGTGAGGCGGGATCGAGGTTGTTCGTCGGCTCGTCGAGCAGCAGCACGTTCGCGCTGGACACGACGAGCGTCGCCAGCGCGAGACGGGTCTTCTCCCCACCGGAGAGCACTCCCGCGGGCTTCATGACGTCGTCGCCGGAGAACAGGAAGGACCCGAGCACCCGCCGCGCCTCGACCTCGGGCAGGTCGGGCGCGGCCGAACGGAGGTTCTCGAGGACGGTCCGTGTGATGTCCAGCGTCTCGTGCTCCTGGGCGTAGTAGCCGAGCTTGAGCCCGTGGCCGGGCTCCACGGCACCGGTGTCGGGCTCCTCGAGGGCGCTCAGCAGCCGCAGCAGCGTGGTCTTGCCGGCACCGTTGAGGCCGAGGACGACGACCCTGCTGCCCCTGTCGATCGCGAGGTCGACGTCGGTGAAGACCTCGAGCGAGCCGTAGGACTTCGACAGTCCGGTGGCTGTCAACGGCGTGCGCCCGCACGGCGCCGGGTCGGGGAACCTGAGCTTGGCCACCCTGTCGGCCCGCCGATGTTCCTCCAGGCCGGCGAGTAGCCGTTGCGCCCGCCTGTCCATGTTCTGGGCGGCGGTGGCCTTCGTTGCCTTGTACCGCATCCGGTCGGCCTGTGCCTTGAGGGCTGCCGCCTTCTTCTCCGCGTTGGCCCGCTCGCGATGGCGCCGACGTTCGTCGGTCTCGCGCTGCTGCAGATAGGCCTTCCAGCCCATGGAGTAGACGTCGAGAGCGGCCCGCGTGGCGTCCAGGTGGAACACCGTGGTCACGGTCTGGTCGAGTAGCGCCGCGTCGTGGCTGATGACGACGATCCCGCCCCGGTATGCCCGCAGGAAGCCGCGCAGCCACCCGATCGAGTCCGCGTCGAGATGGTTCGTGGGCTCGTCCAGCAACAGCGTCTCGGCGTGGGAGAACAGGATCCGCGACAGTTCGACCCGCCGGCGCTGTCCACCGGAGAGCGTCCGCAGCGGCTGGCCGAGGACGCGATCGGGCAGTCCCAGGCTGGCCGCGATGGTCGCGGCCTCGCTCTCGGCCGCGTAGCCACCCTGGGCGACGAACTCGTTCTCGAGCCGTCCGTAGCGGCGCATGCCCCGGTCGTGCTCGTCCGGGTCGGGCGACGCGATCTGCTGCTCGGCGCCGCGCAGGCCGGCGACCACCGTGTCCAGCCCGCGCGCGGACAGGATGCGGTCGCGGGCGAGCTCATCGGGGTCTCCGGTCCGCGGGTCCTGCGGCAGGTAACCGACCGGTCCCGTGCGCGTGACGGTTCCGGCCGACGGCTGGGCCTCGCCGGCGAGGATCCGGGTCAGCGTCGTCTTGCCGGCACCATTGCGACCGACCAGACCGACCTTGTCGCCGGTGCCGATCCGGAAGCTGGCGTGGGCAAGCAGCAACTGGCTGCTCGCGCGCACCTCGAGGTCGATGGCCTTGATCATGCTGGGGGTTCTCCGCGACGTCGATAGTCGGACACTGATCGTTCGGCACGCACGATCAGTTCGCCGCGGGCATCATGTGGGCATCCTACCGGGTGGATCGACCGGTCTCGGCCGTCCGGAACCGGCGTCACGACCAGGAGGACCGACGCGTGAAGTTCAATCGCAGGGCACGCCTGGACACGTCGCAGGTCTCGGACCGCCGTGGCATGGGACGCGGCGGCACCATCGCCGCGGGCGGCGGCATCGGGGCGGTCGCCCTCCTGCTGCTGGCTCTGTGCACCGGCGCCAACCCGGCCAGCGTCATCGACGGCATCGACCAGGTCCAGGCCCAGCCCGGGAGCATGGGCAGCCTCGAGCAGGAGTGCCGAACCGGAGCCGACATCGAGGACAACCCCGACTGCCGCTTCGTGCTCTACGTCAACTCGATCCAGGACTACTGGGACGACGAGTTCGCCCGGCGCGGTGCCACCTACCCGCTGGCGACCACCACCTTCTTCACCGGCTCCGTCGCGACCGGCTGCGGCACTGCCTCGTCCCAGGTCGGCCCCTTCTACTGCCCGGCCGACCGCGGCGTGTATCTCGACCTCGGCTTCTTCGACGAGCTGCGGACCAGGTTCGGCTCCGGTGGAGGCGACTTCGGCGAGGCGTACGTGCTCGCCCACGAGTACGGCCACCACATCCAGAACCTCACCGGGCAGATGCAGCAGGTCCGGCCGGGCTCCGGACCGACCTCCGACGCGGTCCGCCTCGAACTGCAGGCCGACTGCTACGCCGGCGTGTGGGCGCGGCATGCCACGAGCACCGATACCGAGCAGGGCCAGCCGCTGATCACCGAGGTCTCCCGGGACGACATCGCCGAGGGGCTCGAAGCGGCCGAGGTCGTCGGCGACGACTACATCCAGGAGCGCTTCCAGGGCACGGTCAGCCCCGAGTCCTGGACCCACGGGTCGAGCGACCAACGCCAGGGCTGGTTCACAGCCGGGCTGGACAGTGGTCGACTCGAGTCCTGCGACACGTTCTCGGCCGACCAGCTCTGACCGACGCCGGCATGTGGCCGTCTCCTACAGGTCCGGTCGCCGGTCCTTGTCCGGCGCGCCCATGCAGGGTGTTGCCGTCACGCCCCTAGCGTTGCCCCGTGATCCGATCCCGCCGCCTGCCGGCCGCCGACTTGGCTCGCGTGGCCGCCTTCGCCGGCCTCGTCGCGGCCTTGAGCCTGCCGGGGCAGTTCTACCTGTTCGGGAGCAGCGTCCCCGTCACGCTCCAGACGCTCGGCGTCATGCTCTGCGGCCTGCTGCTGGGCGCCCGGCTCGGAGCGCTCGCGGTCCTCGTCTACCTGGCCGTCGGCGCCGCGGGGGTGCCCGTCTTCGCCGGCGGCGCGGCCGGCCTCGCGCCGTTCGCCGGCCCGACGGCGGGCTACCTGGTGGCCTTCCCGATCGGGGCGTTCGTCATCGGCGCGATCGCGCGGCCGGATCGGGGGTTCCATCCGGTCCGTGGCTTCCTGGCCGCGGTCGTCGGCGGGATCGTCGTCGTCTACGCCATCGGCGTGCCGGTGCTCGCCTGGCGGGCCGGGCTCGACCTGCCGACGGCCCTGCGCACCGGCGCCGTGATCTTCCTCCCGGGCGATCTGCTCAAGGCCGCTCTCGCCACGGTCGTGGCCGCCGGCGTCCATCGCGCCTATCCTGCCCTCGGCCGTGACGACCACAGGCGCGAGGCCGCCGCGACCCGCACGTGATCGAGGTCCGCGACGTCACCCACGGGTATGCCGGGCGCGACGTCCTCCGCGCGGTGAACGTGACGTTGACCGAGCGACGCATCGCCGTCATCGGCGCCAACGGCTCGGGCAAGTCGACGTTCGCCAGGCTGTTCAACGGCTTGGTCGTGCCGCGTGAGGGTGAGGTGCTCGTCGACGGGCTGTCGACACGCTCACACGCGGCCGAGGTACGGCGGGCCGTCGGCTTCGTGTTCACCGATCCCGACGCGCAGATCGTCATGCCGACGGTCGCCGAGGACGTCGCGTTCGGGTTGCGCCGCCGTCGGCTGGACCCGGAGCAGACCCGGAGACGGGTCTTCGCAGCGCTGTCCGCGGTCGGCCTCGAGATCTTCGCCGACCACCCGGCCCACCTGCTCTCCAGCGGTCAGAAGCAGCTGCTCGCACTGTCCTCGGTGCTCGTCACCGAACCCCGGGTGCTGGTGTGCGACGAGCCCACGACGCTCCTCGACCTGCGCAACGCCCGCCGGGTCTTGGAGATCCTGCAGGGCCTTCCCCAGCAGGTCGTCCTCGTGACGCACGACCTGGACTCCGTGGCGGGCTACGACCGGGTCCTGGTGCTCGACGAGGGCGTGCTGGTGGCCGACGGCCCTCCGCAAGCAGCGGTCGGCCACTACCGCGCGCTCATCGCATGATCACCTACGTCCCCGGCCGGTCGTGGTTGCACCTCCTGCCGGCATCCGCGAAGCTCGCCGGCCTGGCAGCGGCGATGGTGGCCGTGCTGCTCGTCGACTCGCCGGCCGGGATCGCCGTGTCGGCGGGCATCACGGTCCTGCTCTACGCCAGCGCGGGCATGGCGCACGCGTTGCCGACCCAGGTATGGCAGCTGCGGTGGCTGGTGGTCGGTCTCGTGACGCTGCAGGCGCTGACCTCTGGCTGGACCGCGGCGGTGGTCGTCACCGGGCGGCTCGTGGTGGCCGTCGCCCTCGCCGGGCTGGTGACCCTGACCACCCGGGTCGTCGACCTGCTCGACGTCTTCGAGCGGGTGCTGCGGCCCTTCCGCCGGGTCGGCCTGGACTCCGAGCGCGTCGCGCTGGTCCTCGCTCTCGCCATCCGGGCGGTCCCGGTCGTCGCCGGAATCGCCGCCGAGGTGCGCGACGCGCAGCGGGCGCGCGGTCTGCGCGCAAGCGTGCGCGCGTACGCCGTCCCGCTCGTCGTCCGAACTCTCCGGCACGCCGACGCCCTCGGCGAGGCACTGGTCGCCCGCGGGCTCGACGATCCACCCCCCGGGGCCCTCATGAGGACGACTTGTCAGGCCGAAGGCGGCTCCGACCAGCGCATATGACCCGGCCCGACCTGACAACACGACCGCCGCAGTCATCAGCCGAGATCGACAGGGTCGACGCGGATCCGCACGGCACCTCCCGAGCGGCGCGCAGTCCGCACCGCCTGAGCCGCCTTCACAGCGGCGCTCAGCGCCGTCGACGACCCGCGCGCTGCCCGCATGAGCGCCCTCTCGTGCCCGTCCTCGTTCGTCGGCACCGGGCCGAGGATCTCGCTGCCCGGCGGCAGGTCGATCAGTCGGAGCAGGTCCGCGACGTCCGCGGCCGCGCCCGAGACCTCGACCGCGCGGACCACCGGCGGGAAGCCCAGGGC
>JBOGDU010000335.1:0-5271 GCA_050743145.1 Jiangellaceae bacterium
GATACCGCGCCCGGTCGGGCAACCACGTCCGGCAGCGCCGATACGTCCCTCGACGTCGGGCCCGCGGCCGGTACCGGATCGCCCGCCCTGCTACCGACGTCCGCGGCGAGCGCCGCGGCGGCGGGGATGACCAGGAGCGCCGATCCCACCGCAATCAGGACGGCCGACGACGCGGTCCGCCCGCCCTTACGTTGACGATGCCGCCCGCTTGCGGCCCGTGCGCGGAGGTGCATCTCAGTGCTCGGACGGGCGCCGAGACAGGCGCGTGGCGAGCAGTCCGGCCGGCCCAGCGGCGACCACCGCGAACCCGACCAGCAGCAACGAGACGGTCCACGGTGCTGTGTCTGCGCCTCCCACTCCGGCGTCGACCCCGCCGGCCGGGACCTGGCCGGCCGCGGCGAAGTCGAGGATGGGCACGATGCCGAGCCCGCCGGAGAGGTCGCGGACGACGACGGTGTACGTGCTTCCCGCGCTGAGATCGAATGCCTGTTCCGCGGCCGATCCGGGGGCGTCGACCCGGATGACGGCGGCGCCCGCCGGCACGCCACGGTAGTCCGTGGCGGCGGTGAACTCGAGATCCGAGCCCAGCGCGGTGTCGTCGAGGGTGACCGCGTCGACCTCGGGCGCGGTCATCGCGGCCTGGATGACGCGGACCTTGCTCTGCCCGGACGCAGGTGCCTCGAGGTCGTCGGTAAGGGTCACCAGGCGCAGGTCGGCGTTCTGGCCCATCCCTGCGACGGTGGCGGCGGAGTCGGCGAGGACCTGCACGGTCGTGGACAGTACGGCCGGCTCTGTCGACGGTGCGCCGGCCAGGCGCATCGCGACCGTGTAGGAGCCTTCGGTCACACGCTGGTACGGGGAGAACATGCCGTACCCGACTCCCCTCAGGATGGTCGGGTCGTCGGCGTCCCCGAACGACGACAGGTAGACGTCGACCTCGGGGGTGTCCGGGGAGAGGTGGGCGAGCCGTATCCATCCCTGCGCGGGTGCGGCCTGCGCTGGAACGGTCATGGCGGTCGAGGCGGCGACGAGGCCGACGGTGAGGAGGGCGGTACGGACGGCGGAGCGGATCACGGTGTCTCCAGGGGTGTGATCGGACGGGTCAGGAGGGAAAGAGTCCGGGCGGTTCAGGGGTGTCGTAGGCGAGCCGGAGGTAGGCGACGGCGGACACACGGCGTACCTGGAGATGGTCCGGCCGTACCCGGGGCTGCTGATCGAGCCAGTCGAGGACCACGTCGACGTCGACCACGCCCAGTTCCATCTCCGGGGCGCCGCCACTGGCGGGCGAGGCGTCGACGGCGGTCAGGTACCCTTCCGTTGCCAGCGCAGCCAGGACGATGAGGACGCGACCGTCGACCGCCCCCTCCCGTAGGAAGGCGGCGGCTGCGGGCGACACGTCGATGTCGGTTCGCTCCGCGATCTGCGCCCCAGCGGCCGCGCGTGCCAGGGTCGTCGCACGACCAGGTCCGGCCCGGCTCGACTCCGTGGTCGGCCGGCTGGGCAGGTCCGAAGTGTCGACGAACGGCCGCAGCGGGCTCGGTGTCGCCGCGGTGCCCGGGTTCGGGTCGTCCTGCCTGGTGAGGGCGACGATGGCGAGCAGGGCGCCGCTGAGCAGGACGGCGGTGACGATCAGTACGGCGATCCCCGCGCGTCGATCACGCGATGGGTCGGCCTGGCTCCGTCGCGATGCGGCCTCGTGCGCTTCGCGATGCTCCCGCCGCCGTTGCCTCGAGAGCCGGAACGTGTCGAGGACGACCTTGTGCCACGGCGCGGCCGATGGTCCGGCAGGCGGGGGAGGCTGCGGATCCACATACGTCATTCGGAGCCACAGAGCCCCCGGATTGGTCCAGTTGTGTGATCTGGGTCACATTTCGTTGCCGCCGGGCTGCGCGTGGCGCCTTCGGTGCATGCGGCCGACCATCCGTACGTCAGTTCACGACGGTCGACAGTCGACCGAGTCGATCGAGCCGGTGAACTCGGAGATCGTGAGGTAGCCGCAGGCGTCGGCGCGGTACGCGGCCGCCTCGGACTGGATCTGATTCGGGGTCGGCACCCGACGCAGCGGCCAGCCGGGGAACTCCGCCAGGTCCGATCCCGGTTCGGGTACTGCGAACTCGAGGACTTCGTCGTATGTGCGCAGCAGCACCCGGCCGTGCGCGGACGACGCGTCGGTGACGACGTTGCCGACGACGACGGCGAACACGGGACGTTCGGGTTCGGGCAGGTCGATCTCGCCGAGCGGTTCGAGCACGCCGCCCTGCGGTTCGCCGCGGAACAGGCGCGTCGGCCCGGTGGTGGCCGACGCCTCGTCGAACACAGCCTTGGTGACGATCAGCGGCCGGCCCACGTCGTCGACGATCAAGGCCTCCGCGTCGGTCGGCGTGTCCGGGTAGGTGTATCGCAGGCTGTCCGCTGCGACCGGGTTCCCCGGAGGTGCGGCCAGGTCGGGTTCCGGGAACCGGTACACGACGACGTCCGGGCGGCCCACGTGGTCGCCGATGTCGCCGACGAAGACACATGGCCCGGACCCGGACGGACCGCAGGTCCCGACGGCCAGCGCTTCGGCATTTTCGGCCGACATCCCGTCGACGCCGATCCTGGCGACGAGTGTGCCGTCATCCCGGACCGCGATTACCTCCGACGTGCCGGCATTGTCGCTGACGACGTAGTACACACCGGGGGTCCGGAGGCTCGCCGCCATACCGCTCACCCCGACGACGACGTCGCGTGACAGCCTGCCGTCGGCCTGGGGTTCCCCATAGCAGGGCTCGTCGCACGCGGGTGCGGTGGGGGTGGCGGCGACCGTCGGGTCCGCACCGCGCCCGCGAGGATCCGGGCTCTCCGCTTGCGCTCCACCGCCGGCCGCGCACCCGGCCATGCCGAGGATGGTGACGGCACCGACGGCGAGGCGAAGTGCGAGCACGGCCACACCGTAGATGCGGACGCCCGAAGGCGAATCAGATCACGCGGAAGAGGCTCAGGCGATCAGAGCACGAACGTCGGCAGCGGTCGCCAGGTCCAGCGCGGCCCGGGCGAGCGGCTGGCTCTCGGCCAGGTCGACGGCCCGCACTGCCTGCTTCACCAGCGGCACGGCGTACGGTGCGACGCTCAACTCGTCGACGCCGAGCCCTACGAGCAGTGGAACTGCGGCGAGGTCGGATGCCACCTCCCCACAGACCGCGACCCGCACACGCCCGGCGGCCGCGCGGCACACGTGGTCGACCAGTCGCAGCACGGCGGGGTCGAGCGGGTCGGCGGTCGCCGCGAGCGCGTCGTTCCCGCGTTCGACGGCCAGCGTGTACTGGGTGAGGTCGTTGGTTCCTATGCTGAGGAATTCGACGTGCGGGACCAGGGACTCCGCCTTCAATGCGGCGGCCGGCACCTCGACCATGACCCCGACCTCCAGGCCGTCCGGCACACCGCGCCCGTCGACATCCGCGGCCTCTCCGAGCACTGCTCGCGCCGCGAGGAGCTCGTCGACCGCTCCGACCATCGGGAACATGACGCCGACGGGAACATGGGCGGCGACGCGGCAGATCGCCAGCAGCTGGTCGCGCAGGAGGTCGGGCTGAGCCAGAGCGAGCCGGATGCCACGCCGGCCGAGGAACGGATTCGCCTCGACGGGTGTGTCGACGTACGGAAGCGGCTTGTCGCCACCGACGTCGAAGGTGCGGAAGACCGCCCGACGGCCGCCGAGGGCCTCGGCCAGGGCGCGGTAAGCGTCTTCCTGCTCGGCCACCAACGGTGCAGACTCGCGGCCGGGGAACAAGAACTCGGTACGGATCAGCCCGGCCAGGTCGGCCCCGTGCTCGACGGCCACGGCGGCCTCGGCGGCGTCGCCGACGTTGGCGGCGACGCGAATCACCGTTCCGCCGCGCGTGCGCGCCGGGCGCCTCGCGGCTCGTAGCGCCTCGTCCAGCCGCCGCTCGCGCTCGGCTGCTCGCGCCTTGATCGTCACCATCGTCTCCGCGTCCGGGTCGACGATCAGCTCCCCGGTCTCGCCGTCGAGTGCAACGGTCGTCCCGTCCGGGATGCCGAGAACCCCGGCGCCCGCGCCGACCACAGCGGGAATGCCGCGGGAGCGGGCCAGGATCGCGCTGTGCGACGTCGGGCTGCCGTACGCGAGAACGACGCCCGCCACTGTCGTGCGGTCCAGCATGGCGGCCTGCGCAGGCGTGAGATCGGCGGCGACGAGCACGCCCTCGCGCACCTCGATGGTGGGTGCCCGCCCGTACATCGCCTCCACCACCTGGGCTCGCACGGCGCCCACGTCGGCGGCCCGGGCCCGCTGGTAGTCGTCCGGGAGACCTTCGATGTCGGCCTGCGTAGCAGCGAACACCTTCGACCACGCGACCGGTGCGCTCGTGCCGGCGTCGATCCGGCGGCGGACGTCGTCGAGCAGTTCGGAGTCGTCGAGCAGCATGAGGTGAGCGTCGAACACACCCGCCGCCGACTCGCCGACCTCGCGCGCGGTCAGTGCCTTCGTCTGTACGGTCGCGCGCCGCACGGCGGCGACGGCGGCGCGGACCCGGCGCCATTCGGCCTGGGGATCGCCCTGCGGTTCGGTCTCGCCGCCGGGCTCGGGGCCGCCGAGATGCCAGGCCGGACCAACGGCGATTCCCGGTGACGCCGGACGGGGACCACGCGAAACCGTCGTGACCGGAACGTCCGAAGCCGACTCGACCTCGACGTCCGCTTCGTCGAAGCGTCGAGAGGCGAGCGCGACGATGTGCTCAACGACCTCGCGCGCTCGGCTGCCGGTGGCCGTGACCTCGATGCGGTGTCCGCGGAGTGCTCCGAGCGTCGCGACCCGGCTGAGGCTGGAACCGGGTACGGCATCCGAGCCGGTCGTGAGGTTACGCAGGCGGACCCGGGCATCGAGGCTGCGCGCCTCGGCGACAAGTCGCGCGGCCGGCCGGGCGTGTAAACCGTGGGCGTTCGCCACGACGAAGACCGCCGGCGCCGCCGGCTCCTCGACGGGTTCCTGTGTCAGCACAGGTGCCGGGGCGCCGACGTGGGCCTGTTTGCCGGCGAGCGCGGATGCGGCCTCGGCCTCGACCTCGGGCAGCGACGCGCCCCCCGCCGCCGCGACCGTCGCGGCGACGAGGCCCTCGACCATGGGTGCAGCGCACAACCGGACGCGGCCGGCGACGTCAGGATCGAGCAGGTCAACCGCCAGTTCCGCCGAGAGTACGGCGCTGCCGAGGTCCATCAGCACCAGGACGCCGTGGCGATCGTCGACCTCCTCGATCGCCTCCCTGACCCGCACGG
>JBOGDU010000336.1:0-16266 GCA_050743145.1 Jiangellaceae bacterium
TGCCGGTGCCGATCGTGCCGCCGATTCCGATGGCCGAGAGCGGTAACAACCCGATGGTGCGCTGGAGCTCGCTGCGGCCGGTGTCCGCCCCGGTCTCCGCGGCCATCTCGGTGACCGGCTTGCGTCGCAGAATCTGTTCTCGCAACGATGCCATGGCTCCTCCAGACATCCAGTGAGGTTCGCCTCACCGTCCGAGATCACGAGTCGCAGGGTGGCCAGACCGTAGAGCCGAGCGGCCCACGCCGGGAAGTCGACAGGATGTCGACTCGGCAGGGGTCATGAGGACGTCGGGGCCAACGCCGGAAATCCGGCGCCGTCCGTGATGCCACGCGGAGGGATGGCGGGCCATTCCGGCCGTCGTGGACACTGGCGTCGTGACACCGGCAGCGCGAGCGGCCCTGCCACTGGCCTTCCACGCCATCGCCGAGCCGTGGCCGGGCCCGGGCTGGCAGGGTCTGTTCACCGCCACCTGGCCGTCGTATCGCAGTTGGTTCCTACGCGAGGGTTCGGCGGCTCGGCCAGACCTGGCGGCCTGCCGGCAGATGCTGGCGAACCACATGCCGGAGCTGGTTCCGACCTGGCACCGCCTGTGCGAGCTCGAAGGTGGCAGCGACCTCGTCGCCCGGATGCTCACGTTGTACAACCCGCCGGCCTACCTGGCCGGCTGCTCGCAGGCCGTCCACGTCGGCAGCGGCGGGCCGGCACTGGTGCGCAACTACGACTACGCGCCCCTGCTCTGCGAGCGCGTCGTGTTCGGCAGCGCGTTCAGCGGGCGCCGGGTCGTCGGCATGAGCGACTGCCTGTGGGGCCTGCTCGACGGCGTCAACGACGCCGGCCTCGCCGCCTCGCTGGCCTTCGGCGGGCGGCGTGCCGTCGGTACCGGCTTCGGCATCCCGCTGGTGGTGCGCTACCTGCTCGAGATCTGCGAGACGGCGGACGACGCTCGCCGCACCCTCGCCCGGCTGCCTGTCCACATGGCCTACAACGTGACCGTGGTGGACCGGGCGGGTGACCACTTCACGGCCTTCCTCGGTCCCGGCCGCGAACCGGGCTTCGCGGCCCGGCCCTACGCCACGAACCACCAGGAGCATTTGGACTGGCCGCAGCAGGCACACGCGACGCACAGCCTGGAACGGCAGTCCCTGCTCGCCCACGTCGTCGACCGCTCGGTCGACCTCGAACAGTTGGTGGCGAGGTTCCTGTCACCGCCGCTGTACTCGACGGACTACGAGCTCGGCTTCGGCACGCTGTACACGGCCGTATACAACGTGGACGCGACGGCTGAGTACCGCTGGCCGGGTTCGGCATGGCGGCACTCGGTGGCCGCCTTCGTCGACGGCGAGCATCAGGCCGTGCTCGGCGCCGCAGGGGTCGCTCAGGTCCCGATGTAGCTCATGACGTGCTTGATGCGGGTGTAGTCCTCCAGCCCGTACATCGACAGGTCCTTGCCGTATCCGGAGTGCTTGAACCCGCCGTGCGGCATCTCCGCGACCAGCGGGATGTGGGTGTTGATCCACACACAGCCGAAGTCGAGCCGCCGGGCCATCCGCATGGCGCGGCCGTGGTCGCGGGTCCACACCGACGAGGCGAGCCCGAACTCGACGCCGTTGGCCCATCGCAGCGCCTCGCCCTCGTCGGAGAACTGCTGCACCGTGATGACGGGTCCGAAGATCTCCGACTGGACCATCTCGTCGTCCTGGAGCAGGCCGGAGACGACGGTGGGCTCGAAGAAGTAGCCGCGGTCACCCACCTGGTGACCACCGATGGCGACGGTGGCGTGCCTGGGAGTGCGCTCCACCATGCCGCTGACCCACTTGAGCTGGTTGACGTTGTTCAACGGCCCGTACGCGGCGTCGGAGTTGTCCGGCGGGCCGACGATCGTGCCGCGCGCCTGATCGGTGAGCGCGTCGACGAAGTCGGTGTGGACCCGCGGTCCGGCCAGAACGCGGGTCGCCGACGTGCAGTCCTGGCCGGCGTTGAAGTACCCGGCGGCCGCGATGCCCTCGGCGGCCTTCTCGACGTCGGCGTCGTCGAACACGATCACCGGTGCCTTGCCACCGAGCTCGAGGTGCACCCGTTTGACGTCCTCCGCCGCAGTTCGGGCCACCTCGACGCCGGCGCGTGTGGAGCCGGTGATCGACACCATCTGCGGAACCGGGTGCCGGATCAGCTCCCTGCCCGTGTCGCGGTCGCCGGTGACCACGTTGAACACGCCGGGTGGGAGGAACTCGGCGGCGATCTCGGCGAGCATGAGCGCAGTGACCGGGGTGGTGTCCGACGGCTTGAGGACGACGCTGTTCCCCGCGGCGATCGCCGGTGCGACCTTCCATACCGCCATCATCATGGGGTAGTTCCAGGGTGCGACCTGCGCCACGACGCCGACCGGTTCGCGGCGGATCATCGAGGTGTGGTCGGTCATGTACTCGCCCGCCGACTTGCCCTCCAGCAGCCGGGCAGCGCCGGCGAAGAACCGGATCTGGTCGACCATCGGCCCGATCTCCTCGGACCGGGTGAGCTCGATCGGCTTGCCGGTGTTCTGGCTCTCGGCCGCGACCAGGTCGTCGGCACGCGCCTCCACGGCGTCGGCGATCCGCAGCAGCGCCCGGCTCCGCTCGCTCGGGGTCGCGTCCCGCCAGGAGTCGAAGGCGCGCGCCGCAGCCTGCATCGCGGCGTCGACGTCGGCCTCCCCGGACAGGGGCGCCTCCGCGAACACCTCACCGGTGCTGGGATCTATCAGCGGGGCCGTCCGGCCACCCTCGGCGTCGACGGGGTGTCCGTCGACGAAGTTCTGCAAGATTCGATCGGCCATCGTGAGCCTCCTGTGTCAACGTGTCGGTGGCATAGCGGAACTCATTCGGACCCACAGCTCTGGTCGTGGCACGCGTGCGGGCTCGGTGGCACGTCCAGAGCGGGGTTGCGGTCGAAGAACCCGAAGGGCTTGAGCGAGAACGAGACCCGGTCGACGGGCATGACCGGCCAGTCCTCGGGTCGGGTGATGTGGTGGATACCGAAGACGTACCAGAGAACGACGTCGGTGTTCTCGATGGAGCGGTTGCGGGCGGTCCACGCGGGCAGACCGGTGTCCTCGTCGCTGAGGTTGGGGAACTCGCCGCACGGCCACCGCTCGTCCGGGTGGTACGGCGTGACCCACAGGGTGTGCTCGATCGCCTGGGCCCGCCGGAGCACCGGGGACGAGCGGTCCAGCAGCGGCGGGAAACTGCCGGTCGGCACCAGTTTGTATGCCACCGGGGTACCCAGCCCGTTGGCAACGTTGTCATTGACGATCTTCCAGCTCCGCTGGGAGTGCCAGTCGACGTCCTGCCTGCCGTCGTCCTCGCGGCGGAGCGCGGTGTTGTGGACGACCAGGGCGAGCCCGTGCGGGTTGTCCTCGCCGACCGGTAGAGCCGCGGACTCGGAGGCGTAGACCGTGTTGCCGGTGCCGTCGACGTCCAGGTCGAGCCGGGCGACGATGAAGTGCTGGTGGAACGGTGCGTAGGTGCGCTCGTCGACCAGCGTCCCGTACGGCGGCTGCCGGCCCGAGGGGAAGTGCGTCGTCACCATGATCCCGGTCGCCCGCACCTCGCACTCGATCGTGCCGTCTTGGTAGAAGCGCCAGTAGACGAGGTACTCGTAGTTGGCCACGGTGACGTGGAACGACACCACGAGGCGGCGCGACCGGCGCACCTCGGCGCCGTGGCGGTGGTCGACGTGCTTCCACAGGACGCCGTCGTCCTCCTCGTGGATGCAGATAGCGTCACGGATCGTGCGCGGCTGTCCCGTCGAGTCGTGTATCACGGCGTCGAGGTAGGCGATCTCGCCCAGGCAGTCGCAGCCCAGCTCCAGCGAGGTGGTCATGAAGCCCAGCCCCCACTCGCCGACGTCGAAGGCGGTCCGTCTGTAGTGATCGATGGTGGGATCGCGGTACGGCACGACCATCTCGGCGAACGAGAGCCGGTGGGCGACGGGCCGGACCCGATCGCCGTCGGCGTAGCCGACCGTGTGCAGGACGAGGCCCTCGCGGTAGTTGAAGCCCAGCCGCAGCCGCCAGTTCTGCCAGGACAGCAGGGTGCCGTCGAGAGTGAACGAGACGCCCTCGGGCTGGCCGATGTGCAGCGGCTTCACCTCGCGCATCGGAAGCCCGGTCAGGGCCGGCACGTACTCGCCCATGACATCGGGTTCGTCGACGCCCGGCCCGTCGGAGATGTCCTCGAGTTCGAGCAGTTCCATCCGGTTGAGGTCGACGATCGGATGCAGCCCGCGGACCGGGTGCGCGTAGGGGTTGCCCTGTTCGGTGTCGCGGTACCAGACGTCGCCCCACCCGATTCTCCGGTCACGGTACGGCTCCGGCACCAGGGCCGCACCGTAGGCCCAGACGTCGACCAGGACCCGGTCGATGTCCGTTACCCCGCGTCGTGCCAGAGCCTGGACCAGCCGTGGGTCGGCGCGCACCATCTCGTCGCACTCGTGCCACTCGTCGACGGTCATGTTGGGCTGCTGGTCGCGCAGGTGGTCCCAGGACTCGATCCTGTCGTCGGTCAACGAGACCACGCCGCGGTAGGCCTGGCCGTCCACCCGGTTCCAGCAGACGACGATCGCCTCCCGGTCGAAGGGTTCGCCGTCCCGGTAGCCGAGCACGGCGTCCTTCCCGGGCTCGCGCAACTCGATGGAGGCGAACCGCCAGCGCTCGTCGACCCCCTGCTCGCGCCGGCAGATCTGCGCGGCGAGCCGGAACTCGTCGGCGGTCAACGGGTCGAGCGGATGCAGGCTCGTGGTCTGCGACGCAGCTGTGGTCACTGTCGTTCTCCCTCCGCCGGCTCGGGGTCAGGCCATCTTGAAGGCGAGCGGTCCGACCGCCGGGAGTTCCTGGGCGGCGAGTGGTGTACCGGAGAACTGGGCCCGGATGCCCGCGATCCACTGCGTGCAGCGGTCCTCGAGCCGGTTGTCATCGGTCTGTAGCCGACCCCTCGTGACCAGCGCACCCAGGTCGCCGCCGCGGTAGCGGTAGTCGCCAGGTGCCAGGATGCGCAGGTAGAACGCCTCGGACTCGCTGACGATGCCGTGCCAGTCGTCGCCCCATCGGCGGAAGCTCACGGCGCCGTCCTCCTCGAGCCGGTAGATACCCGTCCGCGGCGACTGGGTGAGCAGTTCCACCTCGTCCGCGATCTCCTTGATGATGATCTGACTCCACACGTCGACCGTCGCCTCCCGCGACCACCGCTCGTTGATCTCCTCGATGTCCACGACGTAGTCGACGTCGAGGTACTCCAACAGGTGGAACAGGAATAGCGGCAGGTCGGCGTATGCGCCGGCCGTCACGTTGGTCATCGAGCTGATTCCGCTGATCCGAGGGTTCAGCTCGCCGAGGTAGAGCTCGCCGCTGTCCAGGTCGACGAGGTAGTCGACCTCGAAGAAGCCGCGGAAGTCCTCCGCGGCGAGCCGATCGCCCAGCTTGGCGGTGAGCTCGCGGGCACGCTGCTTCTGCTCCGCGGTCAGCGTCGCCGGGTAGTCGTTGCCGGCCCAGCCGCCCCGGTAAGGCGTCAGCTCCGGGTGGCCGGTGATGTCGTTCATCAGCGGGCCGACCAGAGTGCCGTACCGGGTGAGCACCGCCTCCACCGCGACCGCCCGGTGGTCGATGCGGCGCATGACCTTCAGCTCGTGCTCGTGCAACGGGTCCTTCGCGGAGTACCTGTCCCAGTCGTCCTTGCCGGTGATGAAGAAGGTGGTCTTCCCCGAGTCGCCGTACGGCATCTGGACGACGAGGTCCTCTCCCAGGCCGGACTGCTGTGACAGCGCCATCAGCTCGGCGTACGTCGCCGCCCGGCCGAGTGCGTTAGGCACGCTGGGGACCCCGGCGTCGTTGCCGAGCTCAGTCGTGACGATCTTGGAGTCGAGGCGGTGGCGCAGGGCCGCCGGCGGGTGCGCGATCTGCAGCCCGGCCTCGGCGGCGAGCTCCTCGGTCTCCTCGTCGAACATGACGAACACGGCCCGGCCGCCGGGCCCGTGCGAGGTGAACCAGTCGATCACCTCCCGGTGGCTCAGCAGGTAGTTGCAGATGTCCTCGATCGACCGGAAGTCACGGGCCTCCCGCTCGGCCGGCACGAACACGTTGGGATGCGTGCCCTCGAAGGAGTCGAAGTAGCTGACGTAGTGGAAGTTGCGCACCCAGCGGTCGATCCCCAGCAGGTTGAATGCGGTGGGGGAGACGAAGTAGACCGGGATCTGGTTGGTGCGGAAGAACTCGCGCAGGTCGGAGACGCCGCGAAGCGTAGGTGGCGGGCTGGTCATCGTGGCTCCTCAGCTGGTGGGGGAAGGCCCGACCGGGGGCCGGGCGTCGAAGCCGATCACCTGCTCGATGGTCTGCGCAGCCGCGAGCACCTGGCCGTCGTCGCATCGAGGACCGAGGACCTGCATGGACACCGGTAGGCCGTCGTCGCCGAGCGCGATCGGCAGGGCACACGCGGGCAGGCCGGCCAGGTTCGCGTCGTACAGGAACGGTGCCCAGTCGAGCTCGGGCAGTTGGACCGGCACCCCGCCGACCGTGTCCGGGTGCCGCCGGCCGTGCGGGAACGCCTCACACCCGAGGGTCGGCGTGAGCAGCACACCGGCGCCGGTTCGGGTGAACAGGTCTGCGTACGCACGATGAATCCGCTCGCGGGCGAACTGCGCATCGACGTACTGCCCGGCCGTGACGTAGCCGCCCGCAGCGATGTACTGCGCCGCGTCCTCGCCCAGATCCGCGTGGCGGTGGACGAAGTCGTCGTGCTCGGCGACGTGCGCCTCGGCCAGCGCGATGGCGCTCCAGGTGTGCACCGAGGTGGCCAGCCCCGGGTTGTCCGTGACGATCTGGACGCCGGCATCGGCGAGCCGGTCTACGGCGAGGCTGAAGCCGCGTCGCACGTCGTCGTCGACGGACGCGAAGCCGAGATCCTCGGACACCACCACGCGCAGGTCGGCCGGGGCGGGAGCGGGCACGTCCAGCCGGACCGGTGGGAGGCTGTGCCGGTCGCGCCGGTCGAAGCCGGCGACTGCGGCCAGCATCAGCCGCACGTCGGCGACCGAGCGAGCCATCGGCCCGACCGCGACGAGCGTCTTCCACCCCGCCGTCGACGGCTCGTGCGGTACCAACCCGAATGTCGGCTTGAACCCGACGATCCCGCAGAAGGCGGCCGGGATCCGGATGGAACCTCCACCGTCACCGCCGAGCGACAGCGGCCCGCACCCGGCCGCGACCGCGGCCGCAGCACCCCCCGACGAGCCGCCCGCTGTCCGCTCGAGGTTCCATGGGTTCGACGTCCGGCCGAAGGTGTCCGACTCGGTGATACCGAGATAGCAGAACTCGGGGACGGTCGTACGGGCGAAGACGATGGCTCCGGACGCCTCGAGCCGCTCGATACCTCCCATGGTCTCGGTGGGCACGAAGCCCTTGCGGGCGTACGACCCCGACGTGCTCTCGATACCGGCCATCCAGTGCGAGTCCTTGGTGCTGACCGGAACGCCGCACAGCGGGCCCGGCCGCCGTCTGCGGGTCCTCCGGGCGAGCAGGTCGTCGGCCGCCCGGGCGGCCCGTCGGGCGCGGTCGTCGAGCCGGGCGCTGAACGGGTTCACCGTTCCGGCGATCTCGTCGGCGCGCTCCAGCACCGCCTCCACAGCGTCGAGGGCGGACAGCTCCCGGCGTCGCAGCGCGGCGCTCAGCTCTACGGCCGACATCTCGCAAATGTCCATGCGCGCCTCAGGTCGTGACGCCGACCGTCCCGCGGTCGGATACCGCGGCGAACGCCTCGTCGACGAGGTCCAGCCCTTCGGCGAGCAGGTGGTCCGGGATGACCAGCGGGGGCAGGAAGCGCAGTACGTTGCCGAAGGTGCCGCACGTCAGGACGACCAGTCCGGCCTCGTGACAGGACCGGGCCACCGCTTGCGTCAGGCTCGGGTCGGGCGTCTTGGTGCCCGGTTCGACCAACTCGACGGCCATCATCGCGCCGCGCCCGCGGACGTCGCCGATCGCCGGGTGGCGTTCCTGGAGGCGCCGCAGCCTGTCCAGCATCACGTCGCCGATCCGGCGCGCGGCTGCGAGGAGGTCCAGCTCCTCGATGGTGCGGATCGCGGCGAGGGCCGCGGCGCAGGCCACCGGATTGCCGCCGAAGGTGCCACCGAGCCCGCCGACGTGGACGCTGTCCATGATGTCCGCCCGGCCGGTGACGGCGGCGAGCGGAAGCCCGCCGGCGATGCCCTTCGCGGTCGCCATCAGGTCCGGGACCACGCCCTCGTGCTCGCTGGCGAACCAGGAGCCCGTGCGGCCGAACCCGGTCTGCACCTCGTCGGCGGCGAACACGATGCCGTTCGCCCGGCAGTACTCGGCCAGGGCGGGCAGGAAGCCGGCGCCGGGTACGACGAAGCCGCCCTCACCCTGGATCGGCTCGATCAACACGCAAGCGACGTTCTCGGCTCCGATCTGCCGGTCCATCGCGGTGATGACCTGCTCCGCGGCCTGCGGTCCGCAGTCCTCCGGCCCGGTCGGCCACCGGAACGGGTACGCCATCGGCATCCGGTACACCTCCGGCGCGAAGGGCCCGAAGGTGTGCTTGTAGGGCATGTTCTTGGCCGTCAGCGCCAGGGTGAGGTTGGTCCTGCCGTGGTAGGCGTGGTCGAAGACGACCACCGCCTGCCGTCCGGTGTACGACCGGGCCACCTTCACCGTGTTCTCCACCGCTTCCGCGCCGGAGTTGAACAGGGCCGAACGCTTCTCGTGGGCCCCGGGGGTGAGCCGGGCCAGCTCCTCGCAGACCGCCACGTACCCTTCGTACGGGGTGATCATGAAACAGGTGTGGGTGAAGCGAGCCACCTGGTCGCGGACGGCCGTGACGACCTGCTCGGCGGCGTTGCCGACGCTGACCACGGCGATGCCCGATCCGAAGTCGATCAGGGCGTTGTCATCGGCGTCGACGAGGATGCCGCCGCCCGCCGCGGTGACGAAGACCGGAACCGTGTAGGAGACGCCGCGGGCCACCGTCGCGTCGCGCCTGGCGAGCAACGCGGCCGACCGCGGTCCGGGGATCTCGGTCACGAGCCGCCGCTGCTGAGGCAGCCCTGGCCCACCCTGTTGCTGCGGGATCACGGTCGACCTCCTCGGCGCCGGACGACCCGCCGGGCGCACGCTGCCCCGGTCACGGCGCTCCTACCCGGACTCTAGGTCTGTGCAGCGCTGCCTGCTCATGGCACCGTGGGACAATTCGAGTAGCCGACTTCGACACCATGTCGAGGACCTCATGCCCGTCAGCCTCGCCGCTCTTCTCCGGCAGTCCTCACTCGGACTCGAGGTGCTGGCCGCACCCGAGGCACTCCACCGCGAGGTCTCGTGGGTCCACACCAGCGAGCTCGTGGACCCGACGCCCTACCTCGAGGGCGGCGAGCTTCTGCTCACCCTCGGAATGTGGCTGGGATCGGCGCCGGCGGCGGGCCGCGCGGGCGGCGCACAGATCGACTCGTACGTCGACCGCCTGGTCCAGGTCGGCGTCGCCGCCCTGGGTTTCGGTGCCGGGGTGACACACGCGGATGTGCCGCCGCGGTTGGTCGACGCCGCCTCCGCACGTGATCTGCCGGTCGTGCGGGTGCCCGAGCGAACGCCGTTCATCGCGATCAGCCGGTTCGTCTGGGAGACCTTGGCCGCCGACCACTATGCAGAGATCACACACACCTACCAAGCGCAGCAGGAGCTGACCCGGGCCGCGGTGGCGTCGGGTGCCGCCGGCCTGGTGCGGCGGCTCGCCGCCCGCCTCGGCGGCTGGGTCGTCCTCCTCGACGCCGCGGGGTCGGTGGAGCACGCCGCTCCGGCCGGCGCCGGCGGGCAGGGGCCCTGGCTGGCTCAGGAGCTGGAACGTCTCCGCGACGTCAGCACGCCGGTCAGCACGACGCTGTCCGTCGACGGCGACCAGATCGTCGTGCAGTCGCTGCGCCCGGGCCGGCGTACTCGGGGCTTTCTCGCCGTCGGCACCGCGCATCGGCCGACGGCCGAGCAGCGAAGCGTGCTCAACACGGCGGTGTCTCTGTTGACGCTCATGCTGGCCCAGGCGACCGCCGTGCGCTCCACCGAGTCGCACCTGCGAACGACGATCTTCGACATGCTCACCGACGGCGAGCTCGACCGTGCGGGTCGGCTCGCGACCGACATGTGGGGCGGCCTGCCGGCCGAACCGGTTCGGCTGCTGCTGGTCGCGGGGGCGCCGAGGATGTTGGACGAGTTGGTGGAGGTGGTCGACGCCGCCGCGGCCGCGTCGACCGAGCCCGTGTTCTTCGCCCATGTGCTCGACCGGGTGGCGATCGTGTATGCGGCGGGCGCCAGGATGCGCGATCGCATCTTGGCGACCGTCGAGGGCTCCGAGTCGCTGACGGCGGGGGAGTCGGTCGACTCCCGGTTGTCGGACCTCGGCGTCGCGCACCGCGAGGCGGAGCAAGCCTTGGTCGTCGGCCTGCGCGCCGGCCGGCGGCATACGCCCTACGCCGACGTCGGCGCCTGCGGGGTGCTCGACCTGCTCACCACCCCTCAGGCGGCGGCCTTCGCGGAGTCGCTCCTGCGGCCGTTGGTAGACCACGATGCGGCCGGGAGAGGCGACCTGGTCCGGTCGCTGGGTACCTGGCTCGAGCACAACGGCCAGTGGGACGCTGCGGCGGCCGCCCTGGGGGTCCATCGGCACACGCTCCGGAACCGGATGCGCCGCGTCTCCGAGCTGCTCGGCCGTGACCTCGACGTGGCAGCTGTGCGCGTGGAGCTGTGGACCGGCGTGCAGCTTCTCGACGGCCGGCGGGGCCGACAGCGAGGGCTGCGTGAGCGCTCCGGGTGAACCCGTCATGCTGGCTGTCGAGACACCCACCCGCCTCCGCACCGTGTGGCGGTCAGGCTCGGAAGCTGCCCGGTCTGAGCTGCGCTTCTGGTTCGGCGTAGCCGGGTTCCCAGGGGAACCGGCCGGCCTCGTCGTCGTAGCTGAGCTGGAGCAACGGCACGGAGAATTCCGGTGGCCGCCAGTAGTGCCGGTTGGCGGCGAACGCTATGTCGCCAGGGTTGGGCACTTGCTCGGCGATGATCCGGCGCTGCCAGTCGTCGGACGTCATCAACTCACCGGGCACGATGTCGGCGCCGGCCCGTATGCGGTCGCCGATGGTGTTGAGGACGCTGGCAGCCGTGACAGGTGGGACGCCGACGATGAGGAGTTCGGGGTGTCCCATGCCGAACAGGCCGACGGTGTAGGCGAAGGGTGGTCCCTCATGGTGGCCGCCATCGTCACCCGGCGTTGTGCGGCGGCAGCTGAGGACATACTGGATGAACCATCCGTGCCGGCGGATGGTCTGCGCGACTCGGGTGTCTTCCTGGTCGAGCCAGGCCTGGGTTTGGACATCAATCATGAGAACCTCCGGGGTTCGTCGCGCGGACATGCATGGCCAAGGGCGCCGGATCGGCCATGTGGGACACGGCCGGCGTGTTGGCCGGCGCAGCACGGGTACGTCGACCACGCCGGCCAGTGGTGGTAGCCCGTCGGGTGCCAGCGTGGGTCTCATGGTGGCTGCGGGTACGTTGACGAATCCGACGGCGGCGCCGGTAGTGCACGCCGTTCAGGCGCCGGTGGTCGCCGGCTCGGGAGGCGCGGACGTGGGGCGAGGGTCGCGCCCGGGCCTCCTAGCTGGTGGTGGCTGGCCGCCCGGTCTTCCTGCCGTTGGTGTCGGGGGTGGCGGGGGTCGTCGGGTGGGACCATGGCGCGTTTGCCGTGTCCTGGGACGAGGGCCCAGCCATAACGGGTCTTGAGGTCGTGGTGGTGGTCACAGAGTGGGTCGAGCTCGTCCAGGCGGGTGTGCCGGGTGTGTTTCCACGGCTGGCGGTGGTCGTATTCGATCCGGGTGCGCCAGCAGCCTTGTACGGTGCAGCCGGGGCTGGTCCAGGCCAGCGCGATGCGTTGGGCGGCGGTGGGTCCGCGGCCAAGGTGGGTGACGTTGGCGACGTCGACGCCGCGGGTGATGACCAGCTTGAGCACCGCCTCGCCGAGCAGACCGCGGGCGACCGGGACGGGGACCGGGCCGACGCCGGCGATCTCGCACAGCTCGCTACCGGCCACCGCGCCGCGGCGCAGCGCCTCGATGTCGATGCGCAGCAGCGCCAGGTACCGGGGATTGGGCCGCGGCGAATCCGCCGGCGGCTGGGTTGGCGGCGGCGCGGCGGCCGGGTCGACGCGCCCGATGTCATCTGCTGTGCCGGAGTAGGCTGCCGACCCGGCAATGCCCAGGCCGGCGGCCGGGTGGACCTCCGCCGCTGGCCCAGCGGTGATCGCGGCCCGGGTGCCGGAGACGGCCAACCCGGGAACGCCGCTGTCGGGCGTCGCCGGGGGCCGGCCGGTGGTCAGGAAGACGAGGGCATCGAAGGCATACGCTTCGTACGGTTCCCGGCGGCCGTCGCGGCGGGCGGCGCGGAAGATCTGGTCGATGATCGGGTCCAGCGCGGTGTTGATGACCGCGCCGGCCTGCGGGGTGCCCTTGGCGATCAGCGTCCAGGCGCCGTCGGGGCCGGTGAACCGGCGCAACGCCCGCCGCCGGTGCAGCCGGGCGTTGGTGGCCGCCGGGTCCGGGTCGGACGCCGCCTTCACCCGGGCGCACTCATCGCGCAGCTCCGGCAGCGACACCGACCCGGCCAGCTCCACCAGCCGTTGCTCGGCGGTCGGGTCGGCCGCCGCGCTGGTGACGGCGGCGGCCTGGGCGGGGGACAGCTCACCTCGCCGTAACGCCGCCGCCACTCGGGGAAGGTCGGGCAGCCGGGTCGAGACATCGACCGCGTCGCGGGCCGCGCCCACGGTGGTCCCACCCCGGCGAGCCAAGTCCTCCGCGGCGGTCTTCACCCCGGCCCTCTCAGCACGATGGGTCTGCGCCACCCGGCGGGCCAGCAGCGTCTTCCCCGCCGCGCACAACCGCTCCGATGCGTCGAGCACCCCCACAGATCGCGGGCCGCCGTCCCGGACACCGCGTCTGGATCCAACCGACCGACCAGCGCGGCCAACCGGTCTCGAATCTCTACTGCGTCTTGGAACATGTGTTCGACAATAGTGGCCGGGTCTGACACGCAGGTGGCGTACGCACAGCCTTGCCAAGACGCGCGGTCAGATCCCTGGAGGCGGTCCGAGGGTGGTCGCGGTCGGGTCGCCGGCAAGGTGGACGCTCGCCGGCGGTTCCGCGTCGATCACGGCCTCCACGATGGCACTGGGCCGTGGACCGATCTGCCCCGCGTGGATCTGCTCGGCCCAGTGACAGGCAACCGTGTGCCCGGGCACGATCTCGCGCAGCGCCGGCCGCTCGTCGTGGCAGCGGGTCGGCTGCCGGTACGGGCACCGGGTGTGGAAGCGACATCCGGACGGCGGGTTCGCCGGCGAGGGCAGGTCACCCTCGAGCAGGATCCGCTCGCGGGTGTCCTCGATCACCGGGTCCGGGATCGGTACGGCCGACATCAGCGCCTTCGTGTACGGGTGGTACGGCGCCGAGTACAGAGCATCCGAGGGCGCCTGCTCGACGAGCCCGCCCAGGTACATCACCGCGACCACGTCCGCGATGTGCCGGACGACGGCCAGGTCGTGCGCGATCACGAGGTAGGTCAGCCCCAGGCGGTCCTGCAACTCCTCCAGCAGGTTGACCACCTGGGCCTGGATCGACACGTCCAGCGCGGAGACCGGCTCGTCGGCGATGATCAGCTCGGGCTCGAGCGCGATCGCCCTGGCGATGCCGATCCGCTGGCGCTGACCGCCGGAGAACTCGTGCGGGTAGCGCGAGGCCGCCGACGCCGGCAGGCCGACCAGGTCGAGCAGGCGGGCGACCGTCGTCGCCTCGGTGGACCTTATCCCGTGCGCCCGACGGGGTTCGGTGAGAACGGACTCGACGCTCTGCCGCGGGTCCAGGCTCGCCATCGGGTCCTGGAAGATCATCTGCATCCTGCGCCGCATGCGGCGCAGGTCTTCCCCGGCTGTCGAACTGACGTCGGTGCCGTCGAAGGTAACGGTGCCTCCAGTCGGCTCGACCAGTCGCAGGATCGACCGCCCGAGCGTCGTCTTACCGCAGCCGGACTCGCCCACGAGGCCCACCGTCGAGCCGCGCGGAACGTCGAGATCGACGCCGTCCACCGCCTTCACCCAGCCGACCACGCGGTCGACGAAGATCCCGGACTTGATCGGGAAGTGGACCTCGAGGCCACGGATCGACAGCAGGACGTCTTCCGCGGACATTGCGCGACGCTGACGCTGCGGCTGCTCGGAACCGTCGCCGGCCTCGCGCGCTCCGTCCGGCCCCGCGCCGGCCCGCTCGGTCTGGCTCACGCGGAGACCTCCTCGGCCGCGGGCAGCGGGTTGTAGCAGCGCAGTGACCGGCCGCCGGACTCTTCCAGCACCGGGGGGGTCTCCGTACACGGCTCGACCCGGTTGGGGCACCGAGGAGCAAACGCACAGCCCTGCGGCCACGGCAGCAAGTCGGTCGGCGAACCCGGGATCGGGTGCAGCGGCGCCCCCCGGGGAGCGTCGAGGCGGGGAACGGAGGCGAGCAGCCCTCCGGTGTACGGGTGGCGCGGCTCGGCGAACAGCTCACGCCGCCCGGCCGACTCGACCACCCGGCCGCCGTACATGACATGCACGGTGTCACAGAGTCCGGCGATGACGCCGAGGTCGTGGGTGATCATCACCAGCGCAGCACCGGAGTCCCGCACGAGGTCCTTCAGCAGCTCCAGGATCTGCGCCTGGATGGTCACGTCGAGGGCCGTCGTGGGCTCGTCGGCGATGAGCAGCCGGGGCCGGCAGGCCAACGCCATCGCGATGAGGGCCCGTTGGCGCATGCCGCCGGAGAGCTGGTGGGGGTACTCCTTCAACCTGCGGGTGGGATCCGGGATGCCCACGCGGACGAGCAACTCACCCGCCGCCGCCCGCGCGGCGTCGCCCTTGAGGTCCTGATGGCGTTCGAGTACCTCGGTGACCTGGATGCCGATCGGCACGACCGGGTTGAGCGAGGACATCGGGTCCTGGAAGACCATCGCGATGTCCTGGCCGCGGATGTCGCGCATGCGCTCGGGCGGCAGAGTCAACAGATCGTCGCCGTCGAAGTGGACCTCCCCCGCGATCCGCACGCTGCGCTTGGGGAGCAGTCCCATGACGGCCAGCGAGGTGACGCTCTTGCCGCTGCCCGACTCGCCGACCAGGCCCATCGTCTCGCCGGCGTCGACGGTGAACGACACGCCGTCGACCGCCCTGACATCGCGCCGGCCCTTGCGGGTGAACACCACAGACAGGTCGCGGACGTCGAGGAGATGTCCCGCGGCCGGCTCCGCGACGCTCACCGCCGGTACTTCGGGTCGAGTGCCTCGCGGAGCCGTTCACCGAGCAGGGTGAAGCCGAGCGCGGCGATGACGATGGCCATACCCGGGAAGAATGCCAGATGTGGGGCACTGGCGAGATAGCGCTGGGTGTTGGCGAGCATGAGCCCCCACTCCGGGACCCTGGGATCCGGACTGCCCAAGCCGAGGAACGACAACCCGGCGGCCTCGATGATCGCCGTCGCCAGCGTCAGCGTGGCCTGGACGATCACCGGCGACAGCGAGTTCGGCAGCACGTGGCCCAGGACGATCGACCGTCGGCGCACGCCCAACGAGGTCGCCGCCAGCACGTAGTCGCTCTCCCGCTGGGACAGCATCTGGCCGCGCAACAGCCGGGCGAAGATCGGGATGTTGATGACGGCGATCGCGATCATCACCGACAGCAGGCTCCGGCCGAGCAGCGCGGCGATGGCGATGGCCATCAGGAGTCCCGGGATCGACAGCATCACGTCGACGACCCGCATGATCACGGTGTCGACCTTGCCGCCGAAGGCGCCGGCCAACCCGCCGAGCAGCAGGCCGCCGGCCATACCCAGCAGAAGCGCGACCACGCCCACCAACAACGACGTGCGGGCCCCGAACACGACGCGGCTGAACTCGTCGCGGCCGAGCTCGTCCAGGCCGAACCAGAACTCGGCGGACGGCCCGGGGATGTTGGTCGGTGTGACGATGCCGGCACCGGGTCGGTCGGCGGGGTCGTACGGCGCGATCCAGGGCGCGAAGATCGCCACCAGCACGAATAACGCGATGATGCCGAAGCCGACCAGGGCCACCGGGTCGCGGCGCAGCCGCCGCCAGGCGTCCCTGCGGAGACTGCCGCCCTCCTCGCTGACCTTCGCCGACTCGGTGGTCGCCTCGACCTGGGCCAGGCTCATTGCACCCTCACCCTC
>JBOGDU010000337.1:0-16879 GCA_050743145.1 Jiangellaceae bacterium
GACAACCGCACGAGATGGGCCATCACGTAGCCGGCCAATACGGCCAGAATGATCACCGCTCCGCCCATGGTGGGCGTGCCGCGCTTGATGTGGTGGCTCGTGGGGCCGTCGTCGCGGATCAGCTGGCCGTAGTTGTGGCGCACGAGCAGGCGGATCGCCGCCGGCGTTCCGAGGATCGACACGACGAGGCCGACGACGGCCGCCGTCAGGACCGCGATCACCCGGCCACCTCCCGGAGCAACGCGTCGGCGAGCCGTTCCAGGCCCGCCGCGCGCGACGCCTTCACCAACACCACGTCACCGGGCTGCACCTGTTCACGCAGCAGTGCATGTGCCGCACCGATGTCGGGTACCCAGGCTGCCTCGTCCCCGCGCGATCCCTCGTGCGCCGCGCCGAGGTGCACCGGCCGCGCGCCCTCCCCCACCGCGACCACCCTGCCCACCTCGAGGCCCGCCGCAAACCGACCCAGCGCCTCGTGCTCGGCCGCCGAGGCCTCGCCCAGCTCTCGCATCTCCCCCAGCACCGCCCAGGTGCGGCGGTCGCCCGCCAGCGCGACGAGGGCCGCCAGCGCGGCGCGCATCGACTCCGGGTTGGCGTTGTAGGCGTCGTTGACGACGGTGACGCCGTCCGCGCGCTCGACGACCTCCATCCGCCAGCGGGACAGGGGCTGCGCCGCCGTGAGAGCCGCGGCGACCTCGTCGACGGCAAGGTCCAAGGCGTGAGCGGCACCCGCGGCGGCCAGCGCGTTCCCGACCTGGTGCTCGCCGACGACTCCCAGCCGGACCGGCGCGGTCCCGTCCGGTGCGACCAGGGTGAACCTGGCCCGCCCCGAGCGGTCGAGGCCGACGCTCTCGGCCCGGACGTCGGCGTGGACGGACTCGCCTACCATCAGAACGCTGGCCTCGGTCTGGTCGGCCATCCGCCGCACGAGCGGGTCGTCCCCGTTGAGGACGGCCGTGCCGTCGGGCGGCAGCGCCTCGACCAGTTCCGTCTTGGACCGCGCGATCGAGTCGCGGTCGCCGAACTCGCCCAGGTGGGCCGAGCCGACGTTGAGCACGACGCCGATCCGTGGCGGCGCGATCCGGCAGAGGTAGGCGATGTGGCCGGCGCCGCGGGCGCCCATCTCGACGACGAGAGTGCGCGTGCCCCGCTCCACCGCGAGCACCGTGAGCGGTACTCCGACCTCGGTGTTGTACGACCCTGGTGGAGCGACGAGCGGACCACGGCTCGCGAGTACCTGCGCCAGGAGGTCCTTGGTGCTGGTCTTGCCCGACGATCCGGTGACGCCCACGACGCTCACCGCGTCCACCCGGTCGAGCACCGCGCGGGCGAGGACGCCCAGCGCACGCACGGAGTCCTCGACCACCACCGCAGGGACACCGACCGGCTGCTCGGCGAGGACGGCGACGGCCCCGCCCGCCACGGCCGACCCGGCGAACTCGTGGCCGTCGACGCGCTCCCCGCGCACGGCGACGAACAGCCCGCCGGCTGCGACCTCGCGCGAGTCCGCGACCACCGGGCCGGACACCGTCACCGAGCCGTCCGGTGCGTCGAGGCGTCCGCCGGTCACCGAGGCGATCTCGGCCAGCGAGAAGGGGATCACAGTGCAACCTCGCGCCCGCGCAGCATCTCGGCGAGGACCTGGCGGTCGTCGAAGGGGTGCACGACGCCGGCAGCCTCCTGTCCTTGTTCATGTCCCTTGCCGACGACGGCGATCGTGTCGGCGGGCCCCGGCGCCATCTCGACGGCTGCCCGGATCGCCGCCCGCCGGCCGACCACCTCGTGGACCTCCGCGCGGTCGGCGGCGGGGACGCCGTAGGCGCCGGCCAGGACCGCCGCACGGATCGCCACCGGGTCCTCCGAGCGCGGGTTGTCGTCTGTGACGACGACGACGTCAGCGTTGCGAGCCGCCGCCGCGCCCATCAACGGCCGCTTGTGCGGGTCGCGATCACCGCCGGCGCCGACGACCACGACGAGCCGTCCCGACGTGGACGGACGCAGCGCGCGGAGCACGGTCTCGACGGCGTCCGGGGTGTGCGCGTAGTCGACCAGCGCCAGCGGTCCGCCGCCCGGCGCCGGTACCCGTTCCATCCGTCCAGGCACGCCGGCGCACTCGGCGACACCGCGGACGGCGTCGTCGGCGTCCACGCCGGCCCCGATCAGCAGGATCACCGCCAGTGCGGCATTGGCGACGTTGAAGTCGCCCGGGATGGGGGAGGTCAGGGTGAGCCGGCGCGCGTCGCCGTTCTCCATCACGATCCTGGTCAACCCTTCGGAGTGATCTCGCGCCACGACCCTCCAGTCGGCGTCCCAGCCCTGGGTGGACACGGTGGTGACCGACACCGTGCTCTCCGTCGATGCCAGTCGCCGTCCGTACTCGTCGTCGACGACGACGACGCCGCGCAGCGACCGTCCGGCGGTGAACAGGCCCGCCTTCACCGCGAAGTAGTCCTCGAGGTCGGTGTGGAAGTCCAGGTGGTCCTGGGACAGGTTGGTGAACCCGGCGACGTCGAACACGATCCCGTCGACGCGCCCGTAGACGAGGGCGTGGCTGGACACCTCCATGACGCACGCGGTGACCCCCCGTTCACGCATCAGGGCGAGCAGTGCATGGACCTCGGGTGCCTCGGGGGTCGTGCGTTCGGTGGCGACCCGTTCCTCCCCGATATGGGCCTCGACCGTACCGATCAGGCCCGTTCGGTGGCCGGCGGCGCGCAGGCCCGACTCGACCAGGTAGGACGTCGTGGTCTTTCCGTTGGTCCCGGTGACGCCGATGACGAGCAGGTCGCGCGCCGGTTCGCCGTACACGCGGTCTGCGACCCGTCCCAACTGCGCCCGCGGATCGGCGACGACGAGCACCGGCAGACCCACGACCAGGTGTGCGCCTGCGGCGTCGGTGAGAGCGGCCACGGCACCCGCCTCGGCCGCCTGCGCGGCGAAGCTCGCTCCGTGGGTGCGCGACCCGGGCAGCGCGGCGTAGAGGTCGCCGGCGCGCACCTGCCGGGAGTCGTGCGTCACGCCCGTGACTGCCAGGCCGGCGAGGTCCGGCGCGGGATCGAGGTCGAGCATCGCCGCCAGCCCGACAAGGGGGCACGGCTTCACGTGCCGGGGGCGCAACGAGGGTCGGGGAGGCATCGGTCGCAGAGGCTACTCGACCGCCCCAGCAGCCGGTTCAGCCGGCGAACAGGTCGACCTCCGGCGCCGGCGCCCCCGAGGGAGCGACGCCCATCTGCGCCAGCGTGAAGCTCATGACGTCGGAGAACACCGGGCCCGCCAGCGCGCCGCCGGAGTTTCCCCTGTGTGGATTCAGCAGGGAGACGGCGACCGCGTAGCGCGGCTCGTCGGCGGGCGCGAAGCCCATGAACGACGCGTCGTAGCCGCGGTAGCAGCCGCAGGCCGGATCGACCCGCTGTGCCGTCCCGGTCTTGCCCGCCACCCGGTAACCGTCCACGGTGGAGGCCCGCCCGGTGCCACCCTCGCCCATGACGCCCTCCATCATCAGGGTGACCGCTGCGGCAGTTTCCTCGCTGATGACCCGCTGCGGGATTCCGGGTTGGACCAGGGTCTCCTCGCCCTCCTCGTCCACCGTCGCCGCGACCAGCCGTGCCGGCAGCCGCACGCCGCCGTTGGCGATCGTGGCGTATGCGGAGGCCATCTGCACGGTGCTCACGGCCACGCCCTGACCGAAGGCGATCGTGTCCCTGGTCAGGTCGGACCACTCGTCGGGCAGGCCACCCGCGCTCTCGCCGGGCAGACCGAGGTCCGGCTTCGAGCCCAGGCCGAACGCCACGAGCCGGTCGTGGAAGGCGGACTTGTCGATCCGTTCGGCGGCGAGCAGCGTCCCGACGTTGCTCGACTTCGCCAGCACACCGGCCAGCGTCATCCGCTCCTCACCGTGGTCGTAGTAGTCGTGGATCACCTTGCCGCTGCGCGAGACATGGTCCGGAACCGAGAGCACGGAGGACGGCTCGGCCGCACCCTCCTCGATGACCGCCGCCATCGTGAGCGGCTTGAACACCGACCCGGGCTCGTAGGAGTCCTCGACCGCGCGGTTGCCCCGGTTGCGGTCGTCGGCCGCGCCGGGGTCGTTGGGGTCGACAACCGGTGCGGTCGCCATCGCGACCACCTCGAACGTCTCGGTGTCCATGACCACGACGATGCCGGCGTCGGCTCGAGCCTTCGCGACGGCGTCGCCGAGTGCCTCCTCCGCGTACCACTGCACGTCCCGGTCGATGGTGAGGCGGACCCCGTCTCCCGCCGTGGGCGCCTCCCTGCTGCCGTTGCCCAGGGGTATGCAGTGGCCACCCGCACTGAGCTGGCAGGTCAGCTGGCCGTCCGTGCCGGCAAGCGTCGAGTCCAGGGACAGTTCGAGGCCGGCCAGGCCGGGCCCCTCGGCACCGGTGAAGCCGACCACGTTGCCGGCGACGGTCCCCGCCGGGTACTCGCGCCGCGACGCCGGCTCGGCGAACAGACCACGCAGGTCCAGTGCGTCGATGGCCCGCCAGGTCTCGGGCGTCAGCTTCTTCGCCACGTACTTGAAACGCTGGTCCCCGGTCAGCGCCCGCTGGATGGCGCGGGCGTCCGCGGCCAGCAGGCCGTCGAGCTGCAGGGCATAAGCCGCGGGATTCGTGACCAGGGTCTGGTCGACAGTGAGGTTGAACGCCTCCGCCGACCGGGCGAGCGGCTCGCCGTCCCGGTCGAGGATCGGCCCCCGCATGGCCGGGAGGGTGACCGGCCGGAGGTCGTCCGCGCCCGACGCTGCCGCGTACGTCGAGGCGTCCAGACCCTGGAGCTGGACCAGCCGGCCGGCGAACAGTGAGAGCAGGACGCCGATGAGCATCAGCGACACGTGCAGGCGCCGCCGCGGGTCGGCCAGCCGGACCATGCGCGGCGCCCGCTTCGGCCGTCGCTGCTTCGGTGCCGTGCGGGGAGCCGCTCGAGGCGCCCGCGGACGGGCCCGCGGCTCGACCGCACCACGCCCGGTCGCGGCGGTCCGCGCAGATCCACTGCGACCGCCTGTGCCGGTCGACCGGCGCGGGCGTGGCGTGCCGGTTATGGCGGCGCTGCGAGGGCCGGACCGCTGAGCTGCGGCCTTCCTGCGGGTGGCCGACGCTGCGGGCGACCGGCTCGGCCGGGCCGCCGTCGACCGCGCCACCTGTGACGTACCAGCCCCAGCCGCCTGCCGTGGCGACGAGGACCGCGTGCCACCCGTACCTCTCGTCCTCGCGCCTGAGGTGGCCTGGGCACCGCCGCGGCCTGAGGTGGCCCGCGGCCGGTCACCGCCGCGGCCGCCGCTGCTCACGGTGTCTCCTCGGGCCCCAGCCGGAGGAAGACCGGTGCGTCGTTCGGCACCATGCCGAGCGACGTCGCCCGCCCTGCCAGCGCTTCGGGAGCCGCGCGGCGGGCCACCTCGTCGGCGAGCGCCGCCTGGCGGTCGCGCAGCACGGTCGTCTCCCGTTCGAGGTCGGTCAGTTCGAACGAACCTTGCTGGAGGGCGGTGTTGAGGACGAGCAGGCCGACCAGCCCGACGCCGAGGAGCAGGAGGACGAGGACGACGAACGGTGCCCGGCGGGGGCGTAGCACCGCCGGCGGCACTGCGCGCAGGCCGGTGGGTGCTGTGACCGGGCGCCCGGGCATGATGCGCCGGGCCGCGGAGCCGAAGGCCGCCGCCGGGCTCATGCCGCCCTCCGGATCCGCTCGGCTGCGCGCAGGCGGGCCGAGGCCGCGCGCGGGTTGGCGTCGACCTCGTCAGGGTCGGGCGTCTCGGCACCCCGGGTCAGCAGCCGGAGCACCGGCGCGTACTCGGGTAGCTCGACCGGCAGCCCGGCTGGCGTGGTGCCTCGCGAGCCCGCGCTCAAGACGCGCTTGGCGAGCCGATCCTCCAGCGAGTGGTAGGCGATCGTGACGACCCGGCCACCGACGGCGAGGGCGTCCACCGCGGCAGGCAACGCCCGCTCGAGCCCCGCGAGCTCGGCGTTGACCTCGATCCGCAGCGCCTGGAAGGTCCGCTTGGCCGGGTGGCCGCCGGTGCGACGGGCGGGTGCCGGGATCGTCTCGCGCAGCAGGTCGACCAGCCGGGCACTCGTGGAGAACGGAGTCCGCTCCCGTTCCCGCACGACTGCCGCCGCTATCTTGCGCGCGAAGCGCTCCTCCCCGTACTCCCGCAGCACGCGCCCCAGGTCGGCCGCCGCGTAGGTGTTGAGGACGTCGGCCGCGGTCGGCCCACGGGTCGGGTCCATCCGCATGTCCAGCGGCGCGTCCCTCGCGTACGCGAAGCCGCGGTCGGCCTGGTCGAGCTGGAGGGAGGAGACTCCGAGGTCGAACAGCACGCCGTTCACATGCTCCAGCGCGAGCCCGGCCAGCACCGTCGGGAGCTCGTCGTAGACCGCGTGGACGGCCTCCACGCGGGCGCCGAAAGCCGCCAACCGCTCGCGCGAGCGGGCCAACGCGTCCGGATCACGGTCGAGCCCCACCAGCCGAACCTGTGGACATCGACGCAGCAGAGCCTCGGCGTGACCGCCGAGGCCGAGAGTGGCGTCGACGACCACCGAGCCGGGCCGCTCGAGCGCCGGAACCAGCAGATCGACGACCCGGCCGAGCATGACCGGAACGTGTCCGCGCGGCGTCACGGCTCGCGCCCCGTCGCGGCGCACTTCCGTGCCCGCGTCGCGTGCGTTCCGCCGTCCACGTCTGTCGACCCCCCGGTTGTCTGCCGTTCGTGTGCGATGTGGTGCTGCCCGGTCGTACGCCCAGGTCCCCGCCCGCTCGGCGACACCCGCCTGGCGCCGGGGAAGGTGCGCCAGGAGGGACAAGCGGGCCGGAGGCCTCGACGTACGGCCGACGGGACGGCCGGTCCCGGAACGGTCAGAAGATGCCGGGCAGCACCTCCTCGGAGACGTCGGCGAACAACGGCTCCTTCTCGGCCTGGTAGGTCTCCCAGGCGGCCGCGGCCCAGATCTCGACGCGCGTCATCGCGCCCACGACCGTGCACTCGCGGTCCAGTCCCGCATAGCCGCGCAGGCCGGCCGGGATGGTCACGCGTCCCTGCCGGTCCGGTACCTCGTCGCTGGCGCCGGCGGCAAGCATCCGGGCGAAGTCGCGGGCACCGCGGTGGGTGATCGGCGCGGCGCGGAGCTGCTCGGTGAACCGCACGAACTCCGCCTGCGGCCACACGTAGAGACAGCGTTCCTGACCTCGGGTGATCACCACGCCCTCCGCGAGCTCGTCCCGGAACTTCGCCGGCAGGAACAGGCGTCCCTTCTCGTCCAGGCGCGGGGTGTGCGTGCCCAGGAACACGGCCGCCACCTCCCGCCCCGACCCGTCGCCTATCCTCCACCCTGCGCCACTGTACCCCACATTGCTCCACCAGCAACCACAATCGCTCCCCGCCGGGTCGGGCAGGTCGGTGATGGACCCGATCCGGGGTGAACCATCCGGAGCATTACGTCGTAGCGAAACGTGGGGGACCATCTGCCCATCGCTGCGGGTGGGGACGTACGGTGGACGCGACGAAGGACGGGAGTTTCCGCCTGGAGTCGAGACGCGGCCGCCTGCTCGTGCCGCACTCGGGACCGCGCGGGCTGCAGCCGCAGGAGGCACGAGTGACCCAGAGTCCGACCCACGGTGGTGTCGAGGACGGTGCCGCCGTCGGCCCAGGCCTCGCCGAGCTCGCCGACACCGCCGGCCGAATCCAGGCCGCGATCGGTACCGTCATCGAAGGAAAGCCCGAGGCCATCCGGCTGGCGGTCGCGGTGCTGCTGGCCGAGGGTCACCTGCTGATCGAGGACGTCCCCGGAGTAGGCAAGACCATGCTGGCCAAGTCGCTCGCTCGGTCGATCAACTCCTCGGTCCAGCGGATCCAGTTCACGCCCGACCTCATGCCGAGCGACGTCACGGGTGTCTCCGTGTTCAACCAGGAGACCCGAGACTTCGAGTTCAAGCCCGGCGGGGTCTTCGCCAACATCGTGGTCGGCGACGAGATCAACCGGGCGTCGCCCAAGACGCAGTCCGCGCTGCTCGAGTGCATGGAGGAGCGTCAGGTCACCGTCGACGGCATCACGTATGCGCTCGAGCCGCCGTTCATGGTGATCGCCACCCAGAACCCGGTCGAGATGGAGGGGACGTACCCGCTCCCCGAGGCGCAACGCGACCGGTTCATGGCCCGCCTCGCGATGGGGTACCCGGGTGCGGCCGACGAGATCGACATGATCGGAACTCATGGAGGGGCCGACGCCCTCGACCAGCTCGAGCCCGTCACCGACGCCGCCCACGTGGCGAAGCTGGTCGGCATCGTCCGCGGGATCTACATCTCGCCGGCGGTCAAGAAGTACTGTGTCGCCCTCGCCGACGCGAGTCGGCGCTCGCCCGAACTCCGCCTCGGGGCGTCCCCGCGGGCGACCCTGCACCTCGTTCGGGCCGCGAAGGCATGGGCGGCCCTGCACGACCGTGAGTACGTGCTGCCCGACGACATCCAGCAGCTCGCCGGGCCCGTGTTCGCCCACCGCCTGCTGCCCACAGCGGAGGCCCAGATCGGGCGCCGCGACGCGACACACGTCGTCGCCGACCTGGTGACCCGCGTTCCCCAGCCCGACGCCACCTCACACCAGGCCTCAGCAGGAGCGCGGTAGCCCGTGGGCAGGGCTCTGTCCGGCCTCACCCCGCGCGGCAGGTTGTTCGTCGCCGCCGGATGCGTCGCCGCGGTGGCAGCAGTCGGTGCGGGCCAGCGCGATCTGCTGCGGGTGGGAATCCTGTTGCTCGCGCTGCCTCTGGTCAGCCTGCTCGTCGCACTGCGCAGCCGGGTGCGGCTGGCCGCGTCCCGCGTCGTCGAGCCGCCCAGGACGCCGGTGCACTCACCGGCCACCGTGCGGCTGACGCTGCAGAACCTCGCCCGAATACCGACCGGCGTCCTCCTGGTGGAGGACACCCTCCCGTACGCGCTGGGCACCCGGCCCAGATTCGTCCTCGACCACGTGTGGTCCAGGTTTCGCCGTGAGGTCAACTACGACGTGCGGTCCGAGTTGCGCGGGCGCTACACCCTGGGCCCGCTGACGGTGCGGCTCACCGACCCGTTCGGCCTGGTCGAGCTCCGCCGGGCGTTCAGCGAGACCGCCACCCTGATCGTCACGCCGACCGTGGTCCGGCTGCCGCCGGTCCGCCTGATCGGTGAGTGGAGCGGCAGCGGCGAGAGCCGGCCGCGATCGGTCGCCAGCGCCGGCGAAGAGGACGCGACGATCCGCGCCTACCGCCACGGGGACGACATGCGCCGGGTCCACTGGCGCGCAACGGCCCATCACAGCGAGCTCATGGTCCGCCGCGAGGAGCAGCCGTGGCAGAGCAGGGCGACGCTCCTGCTCGACACGCGGAGTTCGGGACACGCCGGCCACGACCCCGACTCCTCGCTGGAGTGGGCGGTGGTCGCGACGGCGTCGGTCGGCGTGCACCTGGGCGACCGCGGCTACGCCGTCCGGCTGGTCACCGACGAGGGCGGCGCGGTCAGCGCGTCCTGGCACGACTCCGGCGGCGGTCCGGCGGGCGTCGAGGTTCCGCTACTGGACGCCCTCGCCGTCGTGAAGTCCTCCCGCGACGCCTCGGTCGGGCGGTGGCCCGATCTGCTCAGCGGCGCCGGAGCTGCCACCGGCCTGCTCATCGGCGTGCTCGGCCGCCTGCACCCGCGGGAGGCGGCCCTGGTCGCCAGACTTCGGCACGGGTCGACCGCGGCACTGGCGATCCTGCTCGACGCGGTGTCGTGGACGTCGGCGTCGCCGCGCGTCCGGGAGGCCGAGCAGCAGCGGCTCGCCGAGACCGCCCAGGTCCTGCGGCGGGCCGGCTGGGGTGTCGCCACCGCATCGCGCGGTGACGACCTGCCCGCTGTCTGGGAGCGGCTGGGGGCCAACCGCTCCGCCTACCGGATCACCAATGCGTCCGAGGACGCCGCGGACGCCGCGGACTCTGCGGCCGGCACGCTCGGTGGCGCGGCATGACCGGGCGGACGCGTCTGACCATCGTCGCCGCGGTGGCGTCGATGCTCGCGATGCTGACGTTGGCGCCTGTCGTCGACGACCACGCATGGACGGTTCCCGCAGCGCTCGGCATCGCGCTCGTGGCGGCGACCGGCCTGGGGCTGCGTCGCCTGCGGCTGCCGTTGCTGCTCGTCCTGGCCGGCCAACTGGGCGTTCTGGTGCTCTGGCTCGGGGTGGTGGTGGCCGGCGACGTCGCGTGGTTCGGTGTCGTCCCGACACTTGCGTGGGCCGAGCGACTGGTCATGGCCTTCACCGACGGCCTCGACGCCGTCGCCCAGTACGCGGCGCCCGCGCCGGTCACCCGCGGGATCCTCCTGCTGCTCGTCGGTGGTACAGGCCTGGTCGCCGTCGTCGTCGACCTGTTCGCGGTGGGCGTTCGTCGCGTCCCGCTCACCGGCATCGCGCTGGGAGCCGTCTACGCCCTGGCCGCCTCGGTCGCCCCCGGGGGGCTGTCCTGGATCTGGTTCCTTCCGCCGGCGATCGGGTTCCTCGGCCTGTTGGTGGCGGAGGGCCGCACCAGGGTGGTCCGGTGGGGGCGGTCGGCGGGGCCTTCGGCGACGCACTCCGGGATACCCGAGACCGACTCGCTCGCCCGCAACGGCCGGCGGGTCGGCGCCGTCGCGATCGCCGCCGCGGTCGCGCTGCCGGCGCTGCTGCCCGGACTGACCGAGGGCATCTTCGGACGGGGAGGCGGACCGGGCGAAGGCGCCGGACGCACGATCCAGACCGACAACCCCATCGTCGAACTGCAGGGAAATCTCACCCTCCCGGAGAACGTCCCGATCCTGCGCTACAGCACCGACGCCGACCCTCCCGTCTACATCCGGCTGGCGACGCTCGACGTCTTCGACGGTGAACAGTGGAGCGTCTCCAACCGCAACGTGCCCGACACGCAGCGCGTCGGCGGCGGAATGCCTCCGCCTCCCGGGCTGAGCCTCAGCGGCGAGGAGGAGGTCGAGGAGTACGAGATCGAGGTCAGCGACGAGTACGACTCCCGATGGCTGCCGCTGCCCTATCCGGCGCGGCGCATCGCCATCGACGGCGACTGGCGCTACGACGTCGCCAGCCTCGACGTCGTGGGTGGCGAGCGGGACGCTGGAGGAGCGACGTACACGGTCGACCGCATCGCCGTCGATCTCGACGCCACCGAGCTCATCACGGCGGGCGTGCCACCCGAGGAGGTCCAGAACATGCTCGAGCTCCCCGACGACCTGCCCGACATGGTCCGGGAGCTCGCCGGGCAGGTCACCGAGGACGCCTCGTCGGCCCACGGCCGCGCGGCGGCGCTGCAGGACTTCTTCCGCCGCACCGGCAGTTTCGAGTACACCCTCGAGACCGAGCCCGGCACCTCTTCGTCGGATCTGGTGAACTTCCTCGAGAACCGGCGCGGGTACTGCGAGCAGTACGCGGCCGCCATGGCCATCATGTCGCGCGCGGTCGGCATTCCGGCACGGGTGGCGGTGGGGTATACCCCGGGCACGATCCAGGACGACGGCAGCTTCGTGGTCGGCACCGACGACTCCCACGCCTGGCCGGAGCTGTACTTCCAGGGCACCGGATGGGTGCCCTGGGAACCGACCCCCGCGACCCGTACGGGCAGCGCTCCGACGTGGACCGTGACACCCACCGAGGACGGCACAGACGGCGCGAACTCGTCCCAGATCCCCACGGGCGAGGGGGCCCAGGAGGGCGCTCTGCCGCCCGGCGCACTGGACCCAGAGGTCGGCGCCGGCGACGCCGGGGGCGGCTCGACGCCGGCCTCGACCTGGATCGCGGTCGCGATCGCGGCGGCGGCGGCGGCCGGTGTGTTCGCCGTGCCGACGATGATCGCCCGAGGGCGCCGCCGGTTGCGGTGGCGGCGGGCGGGCACCGACCCCGTTCACGGGGCGGAGGCGGCCTGGTCGGACCTGCGCGACACGGTCCGCGACGCCGGGCTCGAGTGGGACGAGGCGGCGACGCCGCGGACCACCGGCCGCAACGTGGCCAACGCAGCCCACCTCGACGACGACTCGCGTGACCTCGTGACCCACCTGGTCACGACCACCGAGCGGGCGAGGTACTCGGCCACGCCCGCCGACCCGACCGGGCTGCGCGGCGACTCCGCCATGCTCAGGCGTACGATCATGCGCTCGCGGTCGGTGGCTCAGCGCTTCGGTGCGGCGATCTGGCCGGCAGCGACGCGCGACCTCGTGGTCAGCGCGGCCAACCGGGTGGCCGACGGACTCGACTGGACCGACGCGGCGGGTGAACGGATGCGTCACCGTGCCGGACGGCTGCTGCCCGGCCGTCGTTGACCGGCGTGCGGTGCGCTAGCGGCCGGGGCCCCGCTCGCGGCGTCGGCGCCAGCGTTCCTCCATGCGCTCCATGAAGCCGCGGCGCCGAGCGGCGGAGGAGCGGGCGGACTTGCGGGCCGTGCCGGTCGGGGCGTCGGTTCCCGCATCGAACGTCCCGATCTCGCCCTCGGCCGGAACCCGGCGCCAGGAGGTCACCGCGTACCAAGCAGACACGAGCATGACGACGAACCCGCCGACGCCCAGCGGGATCACCTCGGTCACCGCGCCGGTCATGAGCACGACGATGCCCAGCAGGAACACGAATGCGGCGACGATCGCCCGCCTCCGGTAGCGCCGACGCAGGTCGGCACCGCGCATGGACGAGGCGAACTTGGGGTCCTCGGCGGACAGCGCGCGCTCCATCTGCTCGAGCAGGCGCTGCTCATGATCGGAGAGAGGCACCGGTCCCTCCATCGAATGCCGTGGCGTACGTCCTATCAGCATAGGCGTGCGGTTCTGCGCGCGAAAGCCAGCCCGGCCGCAACGGGCGGAAGCGGTGGAGCGGCGATCCGCTGCCGACTGACGCCGGTCTCTCACCGCGATCCGGCGAGGACGTGCAGCTGGCCGGCGACCGCCCGGAACGCCGGGTGCACGGCGACCACGCCCTCGAGATCGAGCAGGTCGCGGCGGCTCGCGGGGTCGTCGACGAGCGCGCCGGGGACCAGATCAGCGAAGACGCGCACCCCATGCACCTGCTGTACCCGCATCCCGGCACGTTCGAACAGGTCGAGCAGGCCGGGCTCGTCGAAGCGGCGCGGCAACGGGTCGCCGGCGCCCCAGCGGCCGTCGGGATCGGTGAGCACCGCCCGTGCCTCGGCGAGATGGCCGGCGAGAGCCCGGGCGAGGACGGCGGCGTAGCGCTGGGCCACCAGGACACTCGCGACTCCGCCGGAACGCAGCACCGCCGATGCGCCGCGCAGCGCCTGGTCCGGGTCGTCCACGACCTCGAGGACGCCGTGGCAGAGCACGACGTCGGCACCGCCGACGCCGAGCAGGTCGGCCATGCCGGCGGCGTCGCCCTGTACCGCCGTCACCCGGTCGCCGACGCCCTTCTCCGACGCCCGCCGAGTGAGGGCCGCGAGGGCATCGGGGCTCGGGTCGACCACGGTGACGCGGTGCCCCTGCTCGGCGAGCGGGACGGCGAACCCACCCGTCCCCCCGCCCGCGTCGACCACGTCGAGGGCGTCGTGCCCGCTCGCCGCCTGTTGTGCGGTCAGCGCCTCGCCCAGGAGGTCCCAGACGACGGCCGTCCGCACCTGACGGCGCAGCTGCTCAGCCACCGGCGGCCACCAGCACCGGGAGGGCCCGGTCGATCATGTCGTCGGTGGCCGTCAGCGAGATGCGGAAGTAGCCGGGAACCTCGCACACCGTCCCCGGCAGCACGAGGACCTTGTGGTCGGCCAGATCGCGGCTGAACGCGACGTCGTCGGGAACCGGCGAGCGTACCCACAGGTAGAAGGTGCCCTCCGGCGTGCGCAGGTCGTAGCCGGCCGACCGCAACTCGCCCGTGATTCGGTCCCGCTTGGCCTCCAGGCCGGTGAGGTCGATCGACATCCGCTCGAGGTCGCCGACGGCGTACTGCAGGACCGCGTTGGGGAACACCCAGCCACCGGCCATCTGGGCCATCTCGATCACCGCGCGCAGCGGTGCCCGGTCGGGTATCGACGGCGAGAGCGCCAGCCAGCCGATGCGTTGGCCCGGTGTGAGCAGGACTTTGGCGTAGCTGTAGGCGATCATCGTGTGGGGGTAGAACTCGCTGGGGCTGCGGAACTCGGCGTCGCTGAAGACCAGCCGGGCGTACGGCTCGTCCGAGATCAGCCAGATGGTCCTCCCCCACCGCTGTGACGCATCCGTCAGCAGGTCGGCCAGCGCCGTGAGCGTACGCGGCGGGTAGATGCGCCCGGTCGGGTTGTTGGGTGTGTTGACGATCACCGCGCGGGTCCGCGGTCCGATCGCCGACGCGATCGCGCCGAGGTCGAGGTCGTGGTCGTCGGCGCGGACCGGGACTTTGACCGGCACCGCGTCGGCCATCAGCAGCATCGGCTCGTACAGGAACCAGGGCGGCAACGAGAACACCACCTCGTCACCGGGATCGAGCAGGGCGCGGAAGGCCGTCGCGAGCGCACCGAAGGCGCCGGTCGTGAGCGCGATGTCCTCAGGCTCGAAGGGCAGGCCACGCCACTCCCGCAGGGCCTTCGCCACCACGGCCCGCGGTTCGGGTTCGGAGCGCTTGTAGGCGAACCAGTCCTTGTCGTGGGGTTCCGCGTGACGCCGGATCGCGGCCGTGAACTCCGGCAGTGGCAATTCCTGCGGGTTGCCGAAGGTGAAGTCGCAGACGTCGGGCTGCAGCCGCATGCCGTCCCACAGGGCGACGTAGTCGAGGAACCTGCTCATCGCGGCGGCGACGGCGTCGATCCTGGCGGCTGGGGTGGGTGCGATGTTGGGCACATGGCCTCCTCAGTTGGTTCCACCCCGCTGGCCGTGGCCAGCGTACGCGGGTCCCTCGGTGACCCCGGACGCTGCGCTATAGGGATCAGGGTCTGACCGGACTTCCGCAGATGGTGAGCACACGATTGGCCGAGTGTGGGTGTTGACCTGGGGATACGCCGATTGGCCATGTCGGGGTCGTGTTACTACAGCCGGCGTGGTGCTCGGTCGGCGGGTCAGTCGCTGGGGGTGGTGAAGTCGAAGAACCGCGGTGGTTCGGGTAGGTCGAGCGCGGCGAGGATGGTCTTCTGCCCTGGGGTGGTCGCGGAGCGTTGCGCGACGCGGCCCTCACCGGTGGCCATCGTGACCAGGTGCATCCGGTCGAGCTCGTGGCGCAGGTTTCGCCAGGTGTCGCCGGTGGTGTTCTCCACGACGCGGATCAGGAGCAGCGCGAGCCAGCACAGTTGGACGTGGGCGCGGATGCGGTCCTCGCGGTAGTGGAACACCGGGCGCAGCCCGAGGGCGCCTTTCATGTCGCGCCAGCCGCGTTCGACGGCCAGGAGCTGCTTGTAGGCGGCGGCGAGGTCGTCGGGGGTCAGGGTCACATCGGAGGTGCGCAGCAGCCATTTGCCGTCCAGGTGGGCCTCGCGTTTGACCGCGGCGGCGTCGACGCGCAGCAGGCCGCCGGTGGTGCGGCGCAGGTAGCGGCGCAGCCCGGGCTTGGTCTTGAGGGATCCGACGAGTTCGTCGCGGCGTCGGTTGGTCCAGGCGTCGGAGCCGGCGATCAGAGTCTGCAGGTGTGCGACGAGGCGGGCGCGGACGGCGGCGTCGCGCTCGGCCTGTTCGGGGTTGTGGCAGACCACGAACCGTGCCGCCCGCATCCCGTCCTCGCCGTCACCGTCCCCGCCGGGTGCGACCTGGACTTCCTTGACCCGCAGGTTGCCGGCGACGGTGCGGTAGCGGCCTGCTCGGGCCAGTGCGGCGGCGGCTTCGGTGTTGGTGTGGCGCAGCTTCTCGGCGTGGATGTAGTGCCCGCCGCCGCGGGTCAGATACGCCCGGTTGGCGGCGGAGGCGAACCCGCGGTCGGCGACCCACACCATCCGGCGCAGGTGCCAGCCGTCCAGGTCGTGTTTGACGGTGCGGATGATCGCGGTGTCGGACTCGTTGCCGGGGAAGGTCCAGCAGCGGACCGGGATCCCGTCACGGGTCACCGCCATCGCGATCATCACCTGGGGCAGGTCGGTGCGGAAGTCCTTGGAGTGCCCGAAGGCCCGGGTGCCGGCCTCGACCGGACGGGTCAGCCCGTCGTCGTCGACGTCGGCGGCCAGGTCGGCGATCTGTTCGGCGCCGTCGACTTCCCAGTAGGTGGAGGTGGTGTCGACGAAGACGATGTCCAGGTCCAGGTTCAGCAGGTGCGCGACCGAGGCGAACACCTCACCGGCGATCTCGTCCAGCGCGTCGAGCAGGAAGTCCATCCCGCGGTAGGCCTGGTCGTCGGTGAACCCGGTAAGGCTCTCGATCGCGACCCGCTGCGCCACCCAGCTGGTCCCGGCGAGTTTGCTGCCCGGCTCGAGTGCCCGCTGCGCGACCAGGGCGAACACCACCCGCTCGACCGCCTCCCCGTCCAGGCGCCGGGATCCCGCGGCGAGCCGGATCGCCGCGCCGATCCCGAGCCGCTCCCAGACCCGGTCCAACGTCCAGGCCCCGCCCAGCCGGCGGGAGTCCACGACCTCCACCTCGGCGCCAGCCGCCGCACTCGCGGCCTGCTCGGGGGTCAGGAACCGCGAGATCGAGGACACCAGCCGAGCCAGGGCGTCCCGATCGACCTTCTCCGCCCGCCCGAAGTTGTGGATCACCTTCGCGACCGGGATCCCGGTCACCGGATGCCGCTCGTTGTGCGCCAGCTGGAGGTAACGCACCACCGAGCCGTCCCGGTTCGTTCGCCGCGTCTCCCGCAAGTACATACCTACACGACAGCACACAACCGCATGCCACGTCGAGCGACACGCCCAAAGTCGTGTGCCTACACGATTCGGTCGCTGCGGTACCCTCTCAAGCCGCTGATCAGCACCAACGCTGTCGATCAAGACCGAATCTGCC
>JBOGDU010000338.1:0-6919 GCA_050743145.1 Jiangellaceae bacterium
GCACCTCCAGCGCCTGCCACGCCGTCCAGGCCTGGCGGAGCGCTTGGAGCGCGGCGCGGGCGTCGCCCTCCTCGAGGAGCACGCCGCCCCGGGCGTAGTCAGCCACAGCTGCCAACAGGGGCGAACCGAGATCCTCGGCGAGCTGCTCCAGCTCGTCGGCCGCCGCGTGCGCCACCTGCACGTCACCTCCGGCGAGCATGATCTCGACGTAGGCGGCGAGCAGCTTGGACCGGGCCACGCGGTCGGACGCCTCGTCCATGACCCGGCGGATCGCCGCCGCCGCGGCATCGACCTGCCCCTGGGCCAGCCGCAGCTGCGCCAGACCGGGCTGCGGGCTTCGACCCCGGCTGGCCTGACGGTAAGCCTGCTCCGCCTTCGCGAACTCCCCGCGCAGCCGATGCAGCTCGGCGAGCTGATAGAAAGCCATGCCGACCACGTCCGGCGGGCCAGCGGGCGGGGAAAGCAGGTCGCACGCCCGCTGCGCTTCCTGCATCCGGCCACGCGCCGTGCAGCAGCATAATCTCGGCACGATGCACCAGGCACTGGCCGCGGAAGGGCACGAGATCAGGCTGAGACTCACACCAGCGGCTCAACGCCCTGGTCCACTCCTGCGCACGCCGCAGATCGAAGTTCTCCTGATACGCCGCGATCACACCGCAGTAGACGATCCCGGCAACGTTGGCAGACACCTCGCCGGCCGTGACGGCGACCATGGCCTCATCGAGCGACACGACGCCCTGCGCGGTCTCCCCGAGCCGAATCAGCGCTGTACCCCGACCCATGCCGGCGAAGCTCGTCAGGTCCGGGTCGCCGAACCGGTCTCCGATCTTGGCGGCCTGCGTGAAAGTGGCGTACGCGCTCGCGGCGTCGCCCGCGGCCAAGCTCTGCATCGCGGCCGGCAAGAGCACAAAACCCTGCTCGACGCAGTCCAGCGCACCCTCGTCCAGCAGTCCGCGGGCCCGGGCGAGCCAGCCGCTGCCGCGGGCAACCTCGCCGCGGTTCAGGAGTCCGAGGCCCAACCAGAACGCGCACCGGGCGGCACGGGGTGCATCGCCCATGCGCAGGCACTCGTGGTAGGCGCGAGCCCCGGCCTCGTCGCCGTCATCGTCCCGGCCAACCAGGAAGGCGGCCATGGCGAGCCGCTCGAGATCCGTAACCTCGAGTGGTGAATCATGATCCGCGGCAGAGAGCTCGGCGTACGCATCCGCCCAGGCCTGCCGATCGAAGGCGCCCCGGCCGCGATCGAGTGCGTCGGCCGTGGTCATACGCTCTCCCCACCGGAACTGTCGCCACAATCACCCGTGCACAGGTTCCCGTCGCGCATCTCACAACGTACTGCGGTCGTTCCTATCTCGAACGTCCGACCGTGCCCGACACGATGATCCATCGGACCGCGGCGGTAGGTGTGCGTCAGTTCTGGCTGTTCACGATGCCGTGCGCCCGAGGCGTGCGGCTTTGGTGGTGAGGTAGTCGCGTTCGGCGAGGCTGGTCGTGCGGCCCGCGGCGAGTAGGTAGTGCGTGATCGCGCCCTCCACATCGCCGTCCATTTCCAGGAGGTGCGCACGTACGGCGTCGAGCCGGTGATGCCCGGCCAGGCGTGTGTCGAGGCCGGCGAGAGCGGCTATGCCTGCGGAGGGGCCGTCGACCATGGAGCTGGCGATGGCGCGGTTGAGGGTCACCATCGGGTTGCCGGTCATACGTTCCAGCAGGCCGTAGAGGGCGAGGATCTGTGGCCAGTCGGTCTGCTCGGCGGCTGCTGCCTCGTCGTGGATGGCGGCGATCGCGGCCTGCAGCTGGTACTCGCCCATCGCCCGCCGGGGCAGGACTGCCGAGAGCAACGCGGTTCCTTCGGCGATGAGCGCTTGGTTCCACCGGGTTCGGTCCTGCTCGGCGAGTGGGACGAGTTCGCCATCGGGCCCGGTGCGAGCGAGCCGGCGTGCGTCGGTGAGCAGCATCAGCGCGAGCAGGCCCGCCACTTCCGGGTCGTCGGGCAGGCCGGTGTGCAGGGTGCGGGTGAGTCGGATGGCCTCGTCGGAAAGTTCGCTGCGGGCCACCTGCGGGCCGGTGCTGGCGGCGTAACCCTCGTTGAAGATGAGGTAGAGCACGTGTAGGACGGTGCGCAGCCGCTCGGGCCACTCCGCCGGTGCGGGCATCCGAAACGGTATCCCTGAGGTCGTGATGTGCTTCTTGGCGCGGCTGATGCGCTTGGCCATGGTGCCCTCGGGCACCATGAACGCGCTCGCGATCTCGGCGGTGGTCAGGCCACCCACCGCGCGTAGGGTGAGCGGGATCGCTGAGCCGGGTGTGAGTATGGGATGGCAGCACAGGAACAGTAGCGTCAGCGAATCGTCCCCATAGGACGGTTCGGCGGGTGTGGTGGGTTCGCGGGCCGCGGCCAGGTCTTCGCGACGCCGGCGCGCTTGATCGGCGCGCCAGATGTCGGTCAGCCGCCGTGAGGCGACGGTGACCAGCCAGCCCCGCGGGTTGGCGGGCAGACCCTCGGCCGGCCACTGGGTGGTGGCGGCCAGCAGCGCGTCCTGCACGGCGTCCTCGGCGTCATCGAAGTCACCAAATCGGCGCACCAGCGCGCCGAGGACCTGCGGCGTCAGCTTGCGTAGCAGGTCCTCGATGCTCGTGCGCGTGATCACCACTCCGGCGCGGGCGGAGTCATGATCGGCCATACCTGGATCGGCTTGGCGGTGGCTTTCCTACCCGACCCCGGCGCGGCCGACGTCCGAGCCGCGATCTCGATCGCCCGCTGCTCGCTCTCGACGTCGACCATCCAGAAGCCGGCGAGGAACTCCTTGGCCTCCGGGTAGACCCCATCGGTCACCACGGGCGCGTTGACACCATCACTGGTTACGATCTTGGCCGCCCGCGGACCGGCGAGTGCTTCAGCCGCGAGCAGCTCCCCGGCCTCGGCCAGCTCCTGGTGGATGCCCATCATGTGCGCCCCGCTGGCCTTCATCTCCTCGGGCGTGTACGCGTGCTCCGGCGAAGGGTCGTCTTGCGACGAGTGGGTCATCATGATCAGGTACTTCATCGTGGTGCTCCTCCTCGCATGCGCCTGCGCGGCGCTCTCACCATAGGTCGGAGCCGACATGCCGTCCTGGACATCGACGGCACAGTCCCGGGCGAACAAGGGTGGCCAGCGCGTGCGCTGGCGCGTTTCGACCCATGCGAACCTGGTCCACGTGGTGACCTTCAGTGGACGCGTACGCCAATGGCGAGACGACAAGCCGGGCGGGCTTGCCGTGGTCGACGTACCCGCAAGCCTGGTAGCTGACCTCGGCGGCCGTCGGCAGATGCGAGTGACCGGCAACCTCAACGGCGCACCGTTCACCGGGAGCACGATGCTCGTCACCGGCGGCGGCCTGTGCGTCGGCGTCAGCAAGGCGGCTCTCAAGGCCGCCAACGCTGCGGTCGGCGACGAGGTCCATCTGTCAATCGCGGCCACGTCAGTATGAATACTTCGGCCAGCAACAGTAGCCGACCAAGGCCGCAAAAGAGGGCGACGAGTGAGTCAGGCTTCCAGGCACGCCCGCAGCCGCTCGAGGTCGGCGGTGATGCTCTTGCGCACCTGCCGGGACATCAACGGGGTCGCCCATCCGAAGAAGCCGCTGGGCTCGCCAGTGGCTCGGATGGCCACGAGCGTGCCGTCGGCGGCGTCGTCGAGCTCGTAGCGGACCAACATCGGGAACGGCCGATCCACCTTGAGTTCCACCATTCGGTCCGGCTCGTGCTGCGTCACCACATATCCGTAGTCGAACGTTCGGCCCAGGAACTTCGCGGTCCGCTCGACCGTGGCTCCCGGCCCGAGCGGCCCGGGCTGGGCCGGTCTGCTCGAGGTGATGCCACCGGTCCAGCGCAGGTCGTTGCGCGGGTCGAACATGAATCCGGCGACGTGGGCGCGCGGTCGCCGAATCAGCACGACCGGTCGGACGTCAATCGCCATGACCAGCGACGGGCGGCGACAGCAGCGCAGCCGATCTCATCAGCTGGCGACGGCCGGGATGAAGGGCTGGGGTGTTGCGGATACGGCGTACTTGGCGAGCCGATCCAGGATGCCTGCCCAGGTTTGCGCAGTGTGACCCAGATCGGCCTCGGGGTAACCCTCGCCGAAGCCGTAGTGCCGGAACAGCACACCGGTCCCGGTCTCGGCCCGTGCGGCGTGGCCCAACTCCCATTCCCAGGTCGATCCGTCCCAGAAGGGGAAGCCGGAGGTGACGTGCATCCGGACGAGCTTGCTCGGCTCCGCTGTCACGTCGACCTCGAGATCGATCGGTGTCAACGGGAACCCGAACCGGGCCCGCCGTTCGGACACGTCGCAGTCCTCGGTCCAGAATGCGCGTTGCCCGTCGGTGGTGGTCAGGATCTCGAAGACTCGATCGGGATCTGTCTCGATGTCTACGGCGAGGGTGATGGATCGTCCCACGATCTCCTCCTGGTTGCTCTGCCGCCGGGCGTATTGTTAAGTTCTATCTAAAATAGTGCCATGACGTCAACCTACGACCCGGCTGCGCATAGCGTCGAGGTATGTGAGGAGGTGAAGTGGGCGTGGAAGCGCTACAGGTCATCGCTGCGCCGCGCCGCCTGCGCATCCTCGAGCTGGTGTGGGATCGGGAGCTCGCTGCCGGCGAGATCGCCGCGCACTTCGATGTGTCCTGGTCGGCGATCAGCCAGCATCTGAGCGTGTTGAAAGCGGCCGGCTTCGTCGTGGAGCGGCGCGAGGGCACCAGCCGCATCTACCGCACCGACCAAGCCGCGCTGGGGTCGCTGCGCTCCGTCGTCGAGGATCACTGGCGACAGAGCCTTGGTCGCCTCAAGGATCTGGCCGAGGCCGAGCAGCGCGACAGGGACCGATGATGACCGATACCGACGTTCTCGAGGTCACCATTCATATCGGCGCGCAGCCCGAGATCGTGTTCCCGTATTTCACTGACCCGGACCGGTACGCGCAGTGGATGGGCAGCGGCGCGGTGCTGGATCCGGTACCCGGCGGGGTCTACCTCGTCCGAATGCGAGACGGGGTCGAGGCAGCCGGCGAGTTCCTCGAGATCGACCCACCGCACCGCATTGTCTTCACCTGGGGCTGGACGAAGGGGTATGCCGTCGCGCCTGGTACCACCCGGGTCGTGGTCACGCTCGAGGCAGAGGACGGCGGAACCCGAGTGGTTCTCCGGCACTACGACCTACCCGACGGCGAGCTACGCGCCCTCCACCTCAAAGGCTGGGAGACCTATCTCGACCGGCTCCGCGTGCGCGTTCTCGGCGGCGATCCCGGACCGGACCCCAACGGCTGAGAACGGGGGTCGAGTCCTCAGCAGTTGGCTGGCGGGGCGTCGACCAGCCGCTTCGCGTTACCTGGACGGGGAACGGCTGACCGGTCTGGAAGGTCTGGCCGCTGGTGGCGTGGGCAGCCTCGTGGTGAGTGCCGTCGACGACTTGGCCGACCTGTACGCCAAAGTTCGCCGGCCGACCGGTGCGCCGCACCTACATCGGGTTGCTGAACCACTGAAGCGCGCTAGCCCTGCGCGTCCTCGGCAAGCGTCTTGTCGATACTGCCCACGGCCGCCGCAGCCTCGGCCTTGGCATCGCTGACCGTGGCGTCGGCCAACTCGGCGATCTGATCGGCGGCGGTCGCCGCGTCCAGAGTCAGCGGGTCGCCGGATGTCAGCTCGCGGCTGCCCTCCTTGTCCTCGATCTTCGACCGCTCGCCGTCCTCGCGCTCTTCGGCCGCGGGCGCGCCAATCCGGGAGTGGTCGCCGAAGGCGTCGGTGACGGTGCGGATCGCCTCGGTGAGCTCGCCCGGGATGACCCAGAACGTGTTGTTGCCGCTCCTGGCCAGGTGCGGCAGGGTCTCCAGGTATTTGTAGGCCAGCACTTTGGGGTCGGCGTTGTTGCGATGGACCGCCTGGAAGACCAACTCGACGGCCTTGGCCTCACCGTCGGCCCGCAGGATTGCGGCCTGCTGGTCACCCTGGGCGACTAGGATCTCCTGCTGGCGGGTCCCCTCGGCCGTGAGGATCTTGGACTGCCGCTCCCCTTCGGCGTGCAGGATGACCGCGCGCTTATCGCGCTCGGCCCGCATCTGTTTCTCCATCGCCTCCTTGATGGTGGAGGGCGGGTCGATTGCCTTGATCTCGACCCGGTTTACCCGGATTCCCCACTTACCGGTCGCCTCGTCGAGCACGCTGCGAAGCCGAGAGTTGATCTCCTCGCGCGAGGTCAGCGTCCGCTCCAGGTCCATGCTGCCGATGACGTTGCGCAACGTGGTTACTGTCAGCTGGTCGATGGCCTGCAAGTAGTCAGCAACCTCGTAGGCCGCGGCCCGCGGGTCGGTGATCTGGTAGTACAGCACCGTGTCGATGTTCACCACCAGGTTGTCCTCGGTGATCACCGGCTGGGGCTGTGACGTGAACACGTGCTCCCGCACATCGAGCTTGGTGTTGATCCGGTCCACCACCGGGATGATGAAGTTCAGACCCGGCTGCAGCGTCGTTCGGAAGCGGCCGAACCGTTCGACGTTGTAACGGCGCGCCTGCGGGACGACGCGCACGGTGGATATGACCGCGAACACCACCAAGGCCGCCACGATGATGATCGGCACCAAGAGATCCATGTCTCCTCCGCCTGCGTATCAACGATCTGCGTTCATGGCAGAAGTTCCCGGGGGTAGACGATGGCAGTGGCGCCCTCGATCTCCATGACATCCACCAACGCTCCCACCGGGATCACCTGGTACTCGTCAAACGCACGGGCCGACCACTCCTCGCCGGAGAGCTTGATGAGGCCGCGCACAGCAGTGACTTCCTCCATGACCACAGCCTTCTTCCCGATGAGCGCGTCGCTGCCCTCGCGCACCACAGGAGGATGGGTCATGTGCCGCCTCGCGATGGGCCGCACGATCAGGATCCCG
>JBOGDU010000339.1:0-9739 GCA_050743145.1 Jiangellaceae bacterium
GCGCTGGTGGCGGCGGCCGCCGCCGCGCGGGTCGGAGCCGACCCTTCGTCGGCATGGGTGAACCTCGCCGACGACCCGGCGCTCGGCACGCTCGCGCGAGCGTTGGCGGGCGCCGGCACCCATGGCGCGTCGCCGGTCGCGATGCTCGAGCGGGTGGCCGCGGACGCGCGCGACGCGGCGCGGTGGGAGGCGCAGGCGCGGGCGAGAGCGCTCGGGGCCAGGGCCGCGGCACCGCTGGGGCTGTGCTTCCTGCCGGCGTTCGTGCTGGTCGGCATCGTTCCGGTGGTCGCCGGCGCAGGGCCGCTGCTCCCGTGAGCCGGCCTGTCGGTCGTCGTCCACAGCCGGGCGGTCGGACCGCTGTTCGTCCCCAGGTCGCGTAATCCCGCTGGGGCCGTCCGCCCGGGTCGATGAGCCTGGACGCAGCCACGCGATCGCGGGGCTCGCACCGGCCGCAGCCGGGTCCGGGAGGTCCACATGCCCAAGATCGTCGCCATCCTCCGCCGCGGTGAGCGCGGCATGACCACCGCGGAGTACGCCGTGGGCACCGTGGCCGCATGCGGCTTCGGGGGCGTCCTCTACAAGCTGCTGACAAGCGAGACCGTCACCGGCCTGTTGACCGACCTCGTGCGCCGCGCCTTCGGCGTCTTCGGATGACCACGGCCACGATGCGCCGGCGGGGGGCACCCCGCCGGCGCCGGGCCAGGGACGACCCGACGCGTGGCGCGGTCACCGCCGAGATCGCCACCGCACTGCCCGCTTTGGTGGTCGTCGTGATCGGGGCGGTCTGGGTGGTGTCGGTCGGGCTCGCCCAACTGCGGTGTGCCGATGCCGCGCGTGAGGCCGCCCGCGCCGCCGCGCGTGGCGACGACCCGGCCGTCGTCTCCAGCGTGGCCGAGGCCGCCGCGCCGGACGGAGCAGTGGTGCGCGTACGGGTCGAGGGTGAGCTCGTCACGGTCGAGGTCGTGGCCCGGATCCCGCTGCCGCTGCCGTTCGGTGACCGCGTTCCCGCCCCCACCGTCCGGGCCAGCGCAGCCGCGGTCACGGAGGCTCGGTGAGAATGCCGGGCCGCCGGCTCGGGAGCAGGGCCGAGCGTGGTGCCGGCTCGATCCTCGTCCTCTCCGGAGTCATGGTGGTGTTGACCGCGCTGCTGGTGGTCGCCACGCTGGGCGGCGGCTACCTCGCCCGGCACCGGGCGGCCGCTGCTGCTGACTTGGCGGCGTTGGCTGCCGCCGGTCGTGTGTGGACGGGTTCAGCGGCCGCGTGCTCCGCCGCGGGCGGCGTCGCCGAGGCCAACGGCGCGGTCCTGCGGTGGTGCCGCGTGCGGGGCGAGCAGGTCGAGGTCGTCGCAGCGGTCGAGGCTGGCGGTCCGGCTGCCGTGCTGGGCGATCCCGCACGCCGCGCCCGGGCAGGACCCAACGCGTCCGCCGGCACTTCCGTGGGCAGCGACGACGCCAACCGACCAGCTCCTGCCGACCCAGGTTGGTCGGTGCCGGTCGACGGCGAGTACCGCATCACAGCCCGATTCGGCGACGCCGGCTCGGCATGGTCGAGCGGGCGGCACACCGGCCTCGACCTCGCCGCACCCGCCGGCACCCCGGTGGTGGCCGCCGCCGGCGGCCGGGTCGACGTGCCCGACGGAACGGGCCGTCTCGGCACCGTGGTCGTCGTCGACCACGGCGGGGTGGTCACCTACTACGCCCACTTGTCGAGAACGACGGTCGTTCCCGGGCAGGTCGTGCAGGCTCGGCAACAGCTCGGCTCGGTCGGCGCCACCGGCAATGCAACAGGCCCTCACCTGCACTTCGAGGTGCGGGTGGCCGGACGTGCTCGCGATCCGGAGGCTTTCCTCGGCCTGCGTCCGTGAACCGACCGACGGGTTCGCGGGCCGTCCGGTTCTCGGATCTCACACCTCGGGCGCCTCACGGGGGGCGGTCTGCGTCCGAGTTGCTCCCAGACATGCGGCGACGACGCATCCGATCGCCAGCCACTCACGTGCGTCGAGCACCTCGCCGAGGATCACGAAGCCCACGAGCGCCGCCACAGCCGGTTCGAGGCTCATCAGGATGCCGAACAGCTTCGCCGGCATCCGGCGCAAGGCCTCGAGTTCCAGCGTGTACGGGATCGCCGACGACAGCAGCCCGATCCCGGCTCCGATCATCAGGAACTCGGGTCGCAGCAGGTCGGTGCCACCGGTGGTGGCTCCGAGCGGCAGTACCAGCAACGTCCCCACGACGCTCGCCAGGGCCAGCCCGGACGAGCCGGGGAACCGCCGGCCGGTGGCGGCACTGAGCAGGATGTACGCCGCCCACCCGACGGCGGCCAAAAGCGCGAAGCCGACTCCCGCCGGGTCGACGCTGCCCGGGTCGCCGCGGGTCAGCAGCAGCACGCCGGCGGCGGCCAGGAGCACCCACATCAGGTCGAGACGTCGCCGCGAGAACGCCACCGCCAGGCCGAGCGGACCGAGGAACTCGATGGTCACCGCGATGCCCAGCGGAATCCGTGCGATCGACTCGTAGATCGACACGTTCATCGTCGCGAGCACGACCCCGAATGCCGCCGCGACGACGAGGTCACCGCGCGACCATCGTCTCAGCCGGCCACGAAGCACCCGGCGGGTGAGCACAAGGAGCACCAGGGTCGATGTCGCGATCCGCAGTGTCGCTACCGCGCTCGGCGGGAGCACGTCGAACAGGTTCTTCGCCAGCCCGGCGCCCACCTGCACCGAGACGATCCCGAGGAGCACCAGCCCGGGCGCGGGCACCGCATCGAGCCTGGTCACCCGTCACAGGCTACGAACGGGCCCGCCGTAACGGGTTTCAACACGGACCTGCCGGTCGCTGCCATCTCCGACTTGTGGCGGGAAATCAACGTCTCCGCGCCGAATCTGACGTTGCAAAGCCGCCACAAGTCGGCCGCGCTGCTCGCTAGGGCCGGTGAGGCTCCGTGGTCGGGTCGGTGGCGTCGCCGGGCGGTGAGGTCTCGCGCTGGTCGGTCGCCGAGGCGGGCCGACCGGTCGCGGCGTCGCCGGCCTCCGCGGACGTGGCGGAGGTGTCCGCGGTCTCGTGAGCGTCGGCCGCCTCGGGTGCGTCGGGCGCTTCGCGCGTGCCGGACGTGGCGGTGTCGGAGGCGGCAGGGGCGGCATCGGCACGTCTCCGCAACTCCCGCACCTCCTGCCGGCGCAGGCGGGCGCGGCGCATGCCCACCCGGAGCAGGACGAGGGCGGCGACGGCGAGCAGGCCGGTCAGCACACCGGCGAGGAAGACCTCGGCGACGTTGGTGTCGACGCTCACGTTGAAGGCGTCCACGGTCACCGTGTCGCTGCTGCCGGTGACGGCGGCGACGATGAGCACGATCACGAGGGCCAGCAGAAGTATGGCGATGACGGTCATGACGGGTCCTCCCGCGCACGAGTGTCAGGTGTCCGGCCCGGTCGGCGCCTCGGCGAGCAGTGCATCGAGGAGTCGGACCGCCCCGGCCTTGTCCAGGGGATCATTACCATTCCCGCACTTCGGAGACTGTACGCACGATGGGCAGCCCTCGGGGCACGGACAAGCCATGATCGCATCGCGAGTCGCCAACAGCCATGCCATTGCCGCATCGAAGCCGCGTTCGGCGAAGCCCGCGCCGCCGAGGTGTCCGTCGTGCACGAACACGGTCAGCAGCCCCGTGTCGGCATGTCTCGCCGTCGACATCCCGCCCACGTCCCAGCGGTCGCACGTCGCGACGAGCGGGAGCATCCCGATGGCCGCGTGCTCCGCTGCGTGTGCCGCACCCGGAGCAGCGGCCGCGCTCACGCCGGCCGCCGCCACGGCCGCATCGGGCAGCGTCCACCAGACCGCGCGAGTGCGCAGTTGCCGTTCCGGCAGGTCCAGCGGCTCCTCACCGATCACCTCGCCGCTGCCGAACCGCCGCTTGAGGAACGACACAACCCGGCTCGACACCTCGACGCTTCCGAAGACCAGCCGGGCGGCGCCCCACGTCGCCGTCCGCTCCTCGTCGAGCACCCGAAGATCCGTCACCTCGCGTGCTGTCGTCGTGTAGTCGGGTGCGTCGGGCCGCACGACGGCGACGGCCTGGTCGAGGTCGAGCTTCTCGACGATGTAGGACTCACCCTGGTGGACGTACACGGCCCCGGCGTGCACGGTGGCATGCGCCCGAGACTCGTCGACAGTTCCGAGCAGTCGTCCGGTCGCGTCCTCCACCAGCCGGATGGGTTCGCCACCGGCTCCACGCAGGTCGGCGAGATCGGTTGCCCAGTCGCGACGGGTCCAGTACCAGCCGGAGCTCCTTCGACGCAGCAGCCTGCGCCGCTCGAGTGAGGCCAGCACCCGAGGCGCGGAGGGGCCGAACAGGCTGACGTCGTCGTCGGTCAGCGGCGACTCGGCCGCGGCGGCACACAGGTGGGGAGCGAGCACGTAGGGGTTGTCCGGGTCGAGGACGGTAGCCTCCACCGGCTGGCCGAACACCGCGGCAGGGTGGTTGACCAGGTAGGTGTCGAGCGGGTCGTCCCGCGCGATCAGCACGGCGAGCGCAGCTCGTCCGCCGCGCCCGGCTCGTCCCGCCTGCTGCCACATCGAGGCGCGCGTTCCCGGCCACCCGGCCATGAGGACGGCGTCGAGACCGGCGACGTCGACACCGAGTTCGAGCGCATTGGTCGCTGCCACCCCGCGCAGTGTTCCCGCCTGCAACTTGGCTTCGAGGGCCCGTCGTTCGTAGGCGAGGTAGCCGCCGCGGTAGGCGGCCACCTGCCCGGGAAGGTCGGGGTCGACGGGTGCAAGTGCTGCCCGCGTGAGCGTCGCGACGGTCTCGGCGGACCGCCGTGACCGCACGAAGGCGACCGTCCGGGCGCCGGCCAGTACCAGATCGGCAAGCAGGTCGGCGGCCTCGGCCACGGTGCTACGCCGGACCGGCGCTCCGTTCTCGCCGGCTCCGTCGGCGGGATCTCCGCGGCGCCCGGACGATGCCGACCTCGGCTCTCCCGGCAGGGGCCGGGCCGGAAGCAGCGGCGGCTCCCACAGGGCGAACGCCGTCTCTCCGCGCGGGGACTCGTCGGCCGTCACCGCGATGACCGGGACACCCACCAGCCGGCCCGCGCTCGCCGCCGGGTCGGCGGTCGTTGCCGACGCGAGCACGAAGACCGGCTCCGACCCGTGCAGGGCGCACACCCGGCGCAGGCGCCGCAGCACCTGGGCGACGTGCGAGCCGAACACGCCGCGGTATCCGTGGCACTCGTCGACGACGACGAAGCGCAGCGACCGGAGGAAGGCCGCCCATCGGTGGTGCCGGGGGAGGAGCGAACGGTGCACCATGTCGGGGTTCGTCAGCAGGTAGGACGCGTGGGCGCGCGCGGCGTCCCTGGCCTCGACCGGCGTGTCACCGTCGTATGTCGCGGCGACGACGTCGGGAATCGCCAACGCCTCCACCGCCCGCAACTGGTCGGCGGCGAGTGCCTTCGTGGGGGAGAGGTACAGCGTGCGGGCCCGGTTCTGCCGGATTGCGGTCAGGGCGGGTAGGACGTACGCCAGCGACTTGCCCGACGCCGTTCCGGTGGCCACCACCACCGATCGGCCCGACCACGCAATCGAGGCCGCCTCGACCTGGTGAGCCCACGGTTCCCGGATGCCGGCGGCCTCCAGGCCGAATCGGACTTGCGGGTCGAGCCAGTCCGGCCACGGGACGGTCACAGCCGCACGGGCCGGGACCATCTCGACGTGGGTGACCCGGTCCTCGCGTCCGGCCGCCGCCGTCAGCGTGGCGAGCAGGTCGACGGGCGGGCACACGTCGAAAGTCTCGCACCGTGGTTGAATGCCCCGAACCGAGGAATGTGTCTGGAGGACCTCGTGGACCTGTCGCTGTCGACCCGCGCCGAGGGCGGCCGTACCGTCGTCGAGGTGGCCGGCGAGATCGACGTCTACACGGCGCCGAAGCTGCGCGAACAACTCGCCGAGCTGGTCGACGCCGGTCGGCACGACATCGTCGTGGACATGCGGGGCGTGGAGTTCCTCGACTCGACCGGCCTCGGCGTTCTCGTCGGCGGGCTGAAGCGGATCCGCCAACACGACGGTTCGATGCGTCTGGTGTGCACCCAGGAGCGGATCCTGAAGATCTTCCGTATCACCGGTCTGACCAAGGTCTTCCCGATCCATGAGTCCGTCGCCACGGCGGTGGCGGCGGACGACTGACCGGCCGCACGGTGGGCACGGTCGAGCTCAGCTTCGTCCCCCGGCCCGCGCACGTCCGGACAGCGCGACAGGTGGCAGTCGCGCTGGCCCGACGCGCGGGACTGCCCGACGACGTGCTCGACGAGGTCAGACTCGCCGTGGGTGAGGCCTGCGGCCTCGCCCTCTCGCTGCAGCGCCAGACCCGCCCGGACGACCCGGTCGTTCTCGTCTTCGACGACAGCGCAGGACTGACGGTCGACGTGCGCGCCTCGGCTCCGCTCGAAACGGCTACCGGCGACCACGCCTTCGGAGTGCTCGCCGATGCGGTTCCGGCGCCGGCGGAAACCGCCGAGGAGCTTCCCGTCGGTGCAGCGCTGGCCGTGTTGGCCGAGTTCGCGCCGACGTTGGAGGTCACGACCTCCGAACTCGGAATGCGCCTGGCGCTCGGCTGGCCGCCCGTGGCGGTGGCGCACCGATGAGCGGCACTGCGTAGACTCCCGCACCAGTCGGGCCGATCGGTCGGTCGGCCCTGGAAGGACCACAACGGTCTGGTACCCGCCGCGCAGGCCGCGCGCGGGTACCGGGGTATTGGTCGACCGGCCCAGACGCCGGGCCACGTCAAGGAGGACGAATGACCGCCCTCATCCGGGCTCAAGAGAGCGGCTCGGCCATCTCGTTGTCCGGCAGCAACCTGTCCTACGTCGTCGTCGTGGCGCTGGTCGCGGTGGCGGCGTTGGTCATGGCGGGCCTGTTCCGCCGGGAGGTGCTCGCCGCAGGTGAGGGCACCGAGAAGATGCGGGCCATCGCCCTGGCCGTCCAGGAGGGCGCGGCGGCCTACCTGAACCGGCAGTTCCGGACCCTCGCCGTGTTCGTCGTACTGGTCTTCGGCGTGCTGTTCCTGCTGCCCGGCGACACGGGGGTGCGCATCGGGCGGTCGCTGTTCTTCGTCATCGGCGCGGTGTTCTCCGCGTCGATCGGCTACTTCGGCATGTCCCTGGCGGTGCGGGCGAACGTCCGGATGGCCGCGGCGGCCCGCGACGAGGGCCGCGACCCCGCCATGCGCGTGGCATTCCGCACCGGCGGGGTCGTGGGCATGGCAACCGTCGGACTCGGCCTGTTGGGTGCGGCCGCCGTCGTGCTCATCTACCGCGGCGACGCGCCGACGGTGCTGGAGGGCTTCGGTTTCGGCGCCGCCCTGCTGGCGATGTTCATGCGGGTCGGCGGCGGTATCTTCACCAAGGCCGCCGACGTCGGCGCCGACCTGGTCGGCAAGGTCGAGGCGGGCATCCCCGAGGACGACCCGCGCAATGCCGCCACCATCGCGGACAACGTGGGAGACAACGTCGGCGACTGCGCCGGCATGGCCGCAGACCTGTTCGAGTCCTACGCGGTGATGCTGGTCGCCGCGCTCATCCTGGGCAAGGCGGCGTTCGGCGCGGAGGGCCTGGTCTTCCCGCTGGTCGTGCCCGCCATCGGGGCGCTGACCGCAGTGCTCGGCATCTACATGACCAGACCCCGCCCGGGTGAGAACGGCCTGCGCGCGATCAATCGCAGTTTCTACGCTTCGGCCCTCGTCTCGGCGATCCTCTGCTCCCTGGCTGCCTACGCCTACCTGCCGGCGTCGTTCCTGGAGCTCGACGGCGGCATCGAGCACGACGGCGACCCGCGGTCGCTGGCCGCGCTGGCCGTGATCGTCGGCATCGTGCTGGCCGGCATCATCCTGTGGCTCACGGGGTACTTCACCGGCACCGACAGGCGTCCCGTCCGCGATGTCGGCCGGACATCTCTCACCGGCCCGGCGACGGTCATCCTGTCCGGTATCGCGATCGGGCTGGAGTCGGCGGTCTACGCCGCGCTGATCATCGGGGCGGCGGTCTACGCAGCGTTCCTCCTCGGCGGCGGCTCGATCGTGCTCTCCCTGTTCCTCATCGCGCTGGCCGGCACGGGCCTGCTCACCACGGTGGGCGTCATCGTCGCCATGGACACCTTCGGCCCCATCAGCGACAACGCCCAGGGCATCGCCGAGATGTCCGGCGACGTCGGCGACGAGGGTACGCAGGTCCTCACCGAGCTCGATGCCGTCGGCAACACCACCAAGGCGATCACCAAGGGCATCGCGATAGCGACGGCCGTGCTGGCGGCGACGGCGCTGTTCGGGTCCTACAACGACGCCGTCAACACGGCGCTCGCCGAGGCCGGAACCACGCTCGCCGACGCCGGCAGCTCGTTCCTTCGCACGGTCGACGCGCCGAACATCCTGGTCGGTGTGCTCATCGGCGCCTCCGTCGTGTTCCTGTTCGCCGGCCTGGCGATCAACGCCGTCGGCCGGGCCGCGGGTGCGGTCGTGTTCGAGGTGCGGCGGCAGTTCCGTGAGATCCCCGGGATCATGGAGGGGACGACGAGGCCCGAGTACGGCCGGGTGGTCGACATCGTCACCCGCGACTCGCTGCGCGAGCTGGCGACGCCGGGGCTGCTCGCCGTGCTGGCGCCGATCGCGGTCGGCTTCGGCCTCGGTGTGGGACCGCTGGCGGGCTACCTCGGCGGCGCGATCGCGACGGGCACCCTGATGGCGGTGTTCCTCGCCAACTCGGGTGGTGCGTGGGACAACGCCAAGAAGCTGGTCGAAGACGGTCACCACGGCGGCAAGGGCTCGGCGTCGCACGAGGCGACGATCATCGGCGACACCGTTGGCGACCCGTTCAAGGACACGGCCGGACCGGCGATCAACCCCCTGATCAAGGTCATGAACCTGGTGTCGGTGCTGGTCGCACCCGCCATCGTGACCATGTCTGTCGGCGACGACGCGAACGACGCGCTGCGCTACACGCTCGCAATCGGGGCCGCCGTGGTCATCGTCGGCGCGGTGTGGTTCTCCAAGCGCCGCACGATCGCGCTCGACGCCGGCGGATCGGGCGACTCCGAGCCGGCGGCGCAGATCACCGCCTAGGGTCCGCACAGACGCAGACGCCCGGGTCGGCCGTCGTCCGGGCGCAGGTGCCGCCGCCGTCGTACTGATCGACGGGAGGTCGAGGCTGCCGGGTCGACACCAACCGCACGCGGCGTGTGTACGAATCTCACGCCCACAGACCTCCGCGATCCGGCGGCGGACGGGATCTGCGACGTCGCCACGACGTGAACCTTGCGATCCGGCCGGGCGTGGGTTCCCATGGAGGTCCCGTGATCGTGAGTCGACGCATCCTGACGGTGGCCGTGCCGGCCGCCGTCGTGGCGCTGGTCGCGTGCTCCGGCGACGAGCCGGAGGCGGCACCTTCGTCGCCGTCGCCGTCCAGCGCGACCCCGACGCCGACCCCCACATCCACCCCGATACCGACACCGACCCCGACGCCGGTGCTGTTCGACCCCGCTGCCGCCTACGAGACCGTGGAGTACTTGGCGACGCGGATCGGCCCCCGCGAGGCGGCGTCACCGGCGTTCCAGGAGGCGGCGGCATACGTACAAGCCCGCTTCGAGGCGCTGGGCTACTCGGTGTCGACGGCTGCCGTACCGGTACCGGCCGGCGACTCCTGGGGCGTGCCCGTCGACGCCGGGACGTCGGCCAATGTCATCGCGAGCCCGCC
>JBOGDU010000340.1:0-5377 GCA_050743145.1 Jiangellaceae bacterium
ACCAGCCCGGTGACGCCGGCCGGTCACGCCGACGACCTGCATCGGCTCATCCAGGCGATCGGTGGGGGGCCGGTCGTCCTGTTCGCCAGCAGCGGTGGGGCGGTCAACGCCCTCGCCCTCGTGTCGAAGCACCCGAAGGACGTGCGAACGCTCGTCGCGCACGAGCCGCCACTCGCCTCGATCCTGCCCGACCGCGAGCACGCGCTCGCGGCCGCCCGCGCCATCCACGAGACCTACCAGCGCAGCGGCTGGGGCGCCGCGATGGCGCACTTCATCGCCGTCACCAGCCATCAGGGACCGTTCACCGCAGAGATCGCCGGCCAGCCGGCGCCCGACCCGGCAATGTTCGGCCTGCCGACCGAGGACGACGGCTCGCGCACGGACCCGATGCTCGGCCAGAACATGATCACCTGCACCCACTACGAGCCCGACTTCGACGCCCTGCGGGTGGCCTCGACCCGCATCGTCATGGCCGCCGGCGCGGAGTCCGAGGGCCAGATGGCCAGCCGTGGCGCCTTCGCCGTCGCCGAGCGGCTGGGCACCAAGCCGGTGATCTTCCCGAGCAATCACGGCGGCTTCCTCGGCGGCGAGTACGGCCAAACCGGTGAGCCCGACGCCTTCGCCGAGAAGCTGCGCGAAGTGCTCACCGCCAACGCCTGAGGGAGCGTGCATCGCCCCGCCGGCCGACCTGCGCTCGTTCTTCAACCGGTCCGGGAGTGTGTCGTAGCGTCGACAGCCATGACCAGATTCGTCGTCGACTGCGGCGTCGTCCTCCAGCTGGCGGTTGAGGGGATCGACGTCCCGGCCGACCGCTCCTGGGCCGAGGACGCCGCGGCCCGCTGACCCGCGGCGACGTCCGGTCAGCGCGTCACCAGGAAAGGCGTTGGTATTTCCGGATGGCCAAGGGCAGGAAGACGGTGGTGATGAGGATGGGCCAGACGACGGCCATGAGCAGAGCGTTCTGCTCGATCCAGCTGCTCCCCGTCGGCACCGGATTGCCGAACAGCTCGCGGACCGCATTCGCGGTGGAGGACACCGGGTTCCACATCGCGATCGTCCCCAGCCACTCCGGCATCAGCGACGGCGGCGTGAAGACGCTGGAGATCATCCCGAACGGGAAGGCGATCGCGAACAGGTTGCCCGCAGCCTCCTGGTTGCGTACCAGCAGCCCGAGGTAGACCCCGATCCAGATTAGCGAGAACCGGAGCCACAGCAGCAGGACGAACGCGTAGCACGTGGCCATCAGGCTGCCGTCGGATCGCCAGCCCACCACCAGGGCAATGACGGCGAGGACGAGCAAATCGATACTGGCGCTGATCACGTCAGAAACGCCGCGCCCACTGACCACCGCCGAGGGCGCCATCGGCATGGAACGAAACCGGTCGGTGACACCCTTCTCCTTGTCGATCACCACCATCCACGCCGTGTTCATGAACCCGAATGCCATCGTCATGGCGAACATGCCGGGGATGGCAAAGGCCCTGTAGTCGCCGCCGCCGATGTCCATCGCGCTGCCGAAGACGTACACGAACAGCAGGACCGACACGATCGGGAACCCCAACTGCCACGCGATCGTGGACGGCTGCCGCACGTAGTAGAGCAGCCCACGCCGGACCATGGTCCAGCAGTCCGCGAAGGCCCAGTACATCCGCCCTTGACGACCGTCGAGTTGCGCCGTGGTCATGCGGCTGTCTCCTTCTGCACGTCGGCGCCGTCCTCGGCGCGGTGGCCGGTGAGTCGCAGGAACACCTCGTCGAGGGTTGGGCGACGGAGAGCGATGTCCTCCACGTCGACGCCGTCGTCCTGCAGTTGCCGGGCGACCTCGGTCAGGGCGGCAACCCGGTGGGTGACGGGGGCGGAGACCCTCCTGTCTGCCTCCTCGGTCTCCGGCTCGCCGACGCACACGCCCGCCACCACCTTCACGACGGACGGGATGTCGGCGGTGTCCCGGCAGACGACCTCGATCCGGTCGCCGCCGACCGTGCTCTTGAGCACGGCCGGCGTGTCGTCGGCGATGGTCCGGCCGTGGTCGATGACCGCGATCCGGTCCGCGAGCCGGTCGGCCTCGTCGAGATACTGCGTGGTCAGCAGCACTGTCGTCCCCTGCGCGACCAAGTCGCGCACCGCGTTCCACACCTCATTACGGCCCCGCGGATCCAGTCCGCTGGTCGGCTCGTCCAGGAAGAGAACACGCGGCGCGAGGATCATGCTCGCCGCCAGGTCCAGCCGGCGCCGCATCCCTCCGCTGTACTCCTTGACGCCCTTGTCGGCGGCCTCGACGAGGTCGAACTGCTCGAACAGTTCGACTGCCCGCTGCTTTGCGCGCTTGGCTCCAAGGTGAAAGAGCCGGCCGAACATCTCCAGGTTCTGCCTGCCGGTGAGGATCTCGTCGACCGCGGCGTACTGGCCGGTGAGGCCGATACTCCGCCGAACGGCAAGGGGATCGCTGACGACGTCGAACCCGCCCACCAGGGCGCGCCCGCCGTTCGGTCGGATCAACGTGGAGAAGATCCGGACGGCCGTCGTCTTGCCGGCACCATTGGGACCGAGCAGGCCATAGACCGTGCCGTACGGAACAGCCAGGTCGAATCCGTCCAGGGCGTGCTTCTCGCCGTACCGCTTCTGCAGACTCTCCGAGAGAACCGCGAACTCGGCAGTGGTCATGTGCTCCCCCATCAGCTAATCTGGGTGCTGCGTACGCAGAGGAGCGTACACTCTACGCAGATCCGTGCGCAACCCCTCCGTAGGTGGTGCGATGACGACTGAACACTCCGGCAGTGGCGACATCCACCGCAGCCTGGCGCTGATGTGGGATCTCGACCAGAAGCCGACCCGAGGCCCCAAACCGGCTCTGACGCTGGACCGGATCGTGGCCGCCGCGATACAGATCGCCGATGCCGACGGCCTCGAGGCGTTGTCGATGCGGCGGGTGGCAGAAGCGCTCGGCGTGGGCACGATGTCGCTCTACCGGTACGTGCCCGGCAAGGCCGAGTTGCTCGACCTCATGCTCGACCAGATCAGTACGCCGGACCCATCGGTGGACAGCCTCGGCGACGACTGGCGCACGGCCATGGAGACGCTGGGACGCGGCATGTGGACGCTCTACCTGCGCCACCCGTGGCTGCCGTTCGTGGACCAGAGCCGGCCGCTGCTCGGGCCGAACTCCCTCGACGGGTTCGAGTTCGCTCTGCACGGCATGGACGATTCAGGCCTCACGAGTCAGCAGAAGGTCAACGCGATCGGCGTCATCGAGGCCTTCGTCTCCTCCGCCGCGCGCCTGCACAACAACGCGGTCACCGCCGAGCAACGCAGCGGTCTCAGCACCGAGGAGTTCTGGCTGGCCCAGACACCGGTGATCGAGAAGGCGATGAGCACCGGGCGCTACCCGCTGATCGCGACCCTCGATGAGGACGCCTTCGCGTCGACGGGCGAGGAGTTCCTCGAATTCGGGCTGCAATGCGTGCTCTACGGGCTCCAGGCACTCGTCGACACCCGCCACGAAAGGGCGGCGCCGGATCGCTGACGTGCCACTGAACACGCCAAAAGGGAGGACGGCTCATGGCCATGGGCCCGGCATCCGTCCGCTGGACGAACGTCCACGTCGATGACGTCGCCCGCTACCTCGCCGTGGCCGCCGACAAGCCCGGCGCGGACGGCCGGCGGATAGACATCGGGATGGCCGGTGTCGGCGCTGGACCTCGCCGCGGTGTTCACCGACAACCTGGGCGGCGACATCACGGTGCGCAGCGTGCCGTGGCCGCTGCTCAATCTCCTGGCCCGACCCGGTGGCGATGTTCAGCGAACGAATCAGCGACATGCGGGCCATGATCGAGTACTTCCACACCGGCCAGTACGTCGCGGACACATCGGCGCAGGCAGAGATCTTCGGCGAAGTCCCGACGGTCGAGGACACGCTGCGCCGTGACGCCGCCGACCCTGGTCTCATTGCGACAGCTCGGTGACCCAGCCGCGACGGCGAGACGTCCGGGTGTGGCGCGCCTATGACGGGCGGATTCCGACCGCGGGCGAGGAGATTGCCGCCCTTACGTCCCTCGAGTGGGCGCGACATGCGCATGGCTTATGCCGCTCGCGGTGGGTCGCCGGGCGGGTCGGGCAGGGTTGGTTGCTCCGGCCGGGAGCGCCGCGAGGATCTCGCCATCGGCGGGGTTGGTCCGGCGCGATCCACAGCGACGCTTGCTGCGTCGGTATCGCGCGCGCGTAGCCTGCCAGCGGTGTCGGGATCCGCTCGATGCTTGGGGTGTCGGGGGTCCTCGGGTGGCACCATGGGTCGCTTGCCGGTCCCGGCGATGAGGGCCCAGCCGTGCCGGGTCTTCAGGTCGTGGTGGAACTCGCACAGCGGGTCGAGCTCGTCCAGCCGGGTGTGCCGGGTGTCTGACCAGGGTTGCCGGTGGTCGTGCTCGACGCGAGTGCGCCAGCAGCCCTCCACGGTGCAGCCGGGACTAGCCCAGGCGAGCGCGATCTTCTGAGCGGCGGTGGGGCCGCGGCCCAGGTGGGTCACGTTCAGCACGTCGACCCCGCGGGTGATCACCAGCCGCAGGACCGCCTGGCCGAGCAGACCTTCGGCTACTGGTACCGGCACCGGCCCCACACCCCTGATCTCGCAAAGCTCGTCCCCGGCGACACGGCCCCGGCGCAACGCCTCGACGTCGACCCGCAGCAATGCCAGAAACCGCGGATTCATCCGCGACGGTCGGCCCGGCAGTACTGCCCACGCCGGTTCCGCCGGTGGGCTGGCCGGGCCGCCGCAGGTGGCCACGTCGACGCCGGCGGCGGGTGCACCAGCGGTGCCAGTGGGCCCGTCGCCGTCGGTGCTGTTCTGCCGGTCGGCGGCGGAACCGGCGGCCCTGTCGGTTGCCTGGTCGACGAGGATCATCAGCGCGTCGAAGGCGTACGCCTCCACAGGATCGTGCCGGCCGTCGCGACCGGCCTGCTGGAAGATTTGATCGGTGACCGCGTCCAGCACCGCGCCGAATGCGGCGCCGGCTTGTGGGGTGCCCTTGGCATGCAAGGTCCAGAACCCCTCCGCGTCCACCCAGCGGCGCAGCCGCCGATGTCGATGTAGCCGCCGGTTGGTCGCCTCCGGGTCTGGATCCGCGGCCGCTTTGACACGGGCGCACTCCTCACGCAACTCCGGCACCGACGCCCGCGACGCCAAGGCCACCAGCCTGGCCTCGGCTGCCGGGTCAGCGGCCGCCGCGGCGCTGATCACCGCGGCCTGCGCCGCGGACAGCTCACCGCGGCGCAAGGCCTGCTCCACCGCTGGCTGCCTGGCCAGCCGGGCCGACGTGTCCAGCGCATCGGTCGCCGCCCTCGTGGACGTCCCGGCCTTGCGGGCGAGGTGTTCGGCTGCCGTCTT
>JBOGDU010000341.1:0-20301 GCA_050743145.1 Jiangellaceae bacterium
GGCAGCAAAGTCGACATGATCACGGGGAGGCGGTCGTCTGGCCCCCCGGCTAGCCTGCCGGGCGTGAGGGAAGCCGGAACGCTCGAGGTGCGGACGGCGAGGTCCGACGAGCTCGCCGAGGCGGGGACTGTCACCGAGGCTGCCTACCGTGCTGTCGGGATGGCCGTCGGCGGCTACGCGGACGAGTTGCGCGACACCGAAAGCCGCGCCGCTTCGGCCGAGTTGCTGGTAGCGGTCGACTCCATGGGATCCGACGGCCGGGTGCTGGGTACCGTCACCTTCTGCCCGGCCGGCAGCCCCTATCGCGAACTCGCTCGCGCCGACGAGGCCGAGTTCCGGATGCTGGCCGTGCGGCCCGATGCGCAGGGACGAGGGATCGGCCGCGCCCTCACCGAGGCATGCGTCGACCGGGCCCGGGCGCTGGGGTTCCGTGCCCTGGTGCTGTCCACCCCGGCCGGGGCAGCCGTCCCACACCGGCTCTACGAGAGCATGGGCTTCATCCGCGAGCCCGGCCGCGACTGGTCACCGTTGCCGGGCGTCGAGCTGATCGCCTACTCGCTGGCCCTCGACTGACGTGCCGGGCGGACGACCTGCCCACTCACGATCGCGTTCACGTAACGTGAGAGGTCGAGTGCCGACGAGAAGGGCGCCATGCAACGGACCCGAGCCACCGCGATCGCCGCGGTCAGCATGGGAGCATCCGTGCTGATCGTCGGCCTGGTCGGCGCGGGAACGATGCTGTCCGGCGACGACGAGCGCGGAGCCCGGGTGAGGCAGACGGCCGAGCCCACTCCGACCGAGACCTCCCTGCCGCCTCCCGACCCGCAGCGGGTGCCGGTCGGCGCCCGCCTGTTGCCGAACCTGCGCAGCCTGCCCGCCGAGAACGTCCACCTCGAGTTCGTCGACGGTCAGCGCCGGATGCGGTTCGCCTCGATCATCGCCAATGCCGGCATCGGTCCAGCCGTGGTGGTGCCGGACGGCCTGCATCCCTGTCCGCCCGGCCAGCGCCACGCGTCCCAGGTGCTCTACCACGACGAAGCCGGCAACGGGCGCTACGACCGGACGACCGATGTCGTGACGACGACCCGCACCGGCGGCTGCATGCTCGACCATCCGGAACACGAGCACTGGCACTTCGACGCGATGGCCCGCTACACCCTGACCAGGCCCGGCGAGAGCTCTCCGCTGGTGGCATCGGACAAGGTCAGCTTCTGCCTCCGCGACAACCGCGAGACTGCCACCGCGTCGCCTGTCCGCCCCACCCAGTTCTACGGGGACTGTGCCCGCGACCGCGTCCAGGGCATCACGCCCGGCTGGGCCGACGTGTACAGCGCCGATCTCGCCGACCAGCACCTCGACCTGCCGGCCGACCTCCCCGACGGGTCCTACTGCCTGCACAACGAGGCCGATCCGCGGGAGCTCCTGCTCGAGACCGACGACGACGACAACGCGTCGGTCGTGACCATCCGGATCACGGCGACCTCCGTCACGCTCGACCCCACCGACCGCTGCTCCTGAACCGGCGGGCACCGGCCCCGGCTCATCGGATTACTGGTCCGCTACGCGCGACCGTTGGAGGAATCCGGCCCGATCGACGACGACACGGCTGACCCGGCCGCGCGCGACCACGCCTCCGTCGGGATGCTCGGCGACGACCTCGAACTGCAGTAACCTGCCCTCGACTCCGACCAGTTCGGCGCGGACCGACACGCGGACACCGATCGGGCTCGCCGCCAGGTGTTCCAACTCGACCCGGGTCCCGACGCTGGTGGTGCCCTCCGACAACGACCCGGCGAGTGCCGCCACCGTGGCCGCCTCGGCCAGCGCCAGCAGGCGCGGCGTCGCGAGAACGGGGACGTCGCCCGAGCCGAGGGCGGTCGCGGTGTCGTCCTCACCCACCAGGTGCACGACGTCGGCGCCGAGCCCGGGTGCAGGCGTCGTCACGTCACCACCACCAGGACGTCACCCTCCTGGACGACGTCACCGGCTTGGACCTTGACCTCCGTGACCGTGCCGCCGGCCTCGCAGAGGACAGGGATCTCCATCTTCATCGACTCGAGCACCAGCAGCGTGGCGCCCGCCTCCACCTGCTCGCCCTCGGCCACGGCGACCGAGAAGACGTTGGCCACCATCTCGGCGTAGATCTGTTCGGCCACGCGGTGTTCTCCTCGAGTCGTGGGCCACAACGCTGGCTGGGGCATTCCACCACGCCGGCCGTGACCCGGTGCCGACCGGACCGCCGCACTCCCGGCACCCGCGACCGGCAAGCTCACGATCTCGGGCGTGGCGCGGCGGCATGCGCCATGTGACAGGACGACGATGAGGGCGTGACGCTCGTGCTCCTGTCACTGGCCGCCGGCGTGACGATCGGGTACGCCCGCGGTGGGAGTCTGACCGCACTCCTGCGGTTGCCACTGCGCCGCAACAGGTTGGTGCTCACCGCGCTCTCGTTGTCCGTGCTGGGGGTGCTGGTCGGGTGGCTCTGGGAGCCGTTGCTCGGCGTCCTGTCCGCCCTGTCCTGGCTGACGGTCGCCTTCTACGCGTGGGTGAACCGGGCGGTGCCCGGCGCGACGCTGGTCGCGGTGGGCCTTGCGGCCAACGGGCTGGCTCTCCTGCTCAACGGCGCCGTCCCGGTGGCCACCGACGCCGTGACGCGCGCCGGCGCCGACCCGACCGTGGTGGTGGGTCCGTCCGGCCGCGAACCGACAGGGCCGGACACACTGCTGCCGTGGTTGGGCAAGACCGTGCCCGTCGCGTTCCCTCCCCGTCCCGAGGTCGTCAGTCCCGGGGACGTGGCAGTGAGTGCAGGGCTCGCCCTCACTGTGGGCATGGGCATGGCGCGCACCTTGGCCGGGCGCCACGGGGTGACCGTCGCCGCTGACGAGGCGGAAGGTGCCGCCCGAGGGCATGAGACAATCGACGACGCCGGTGGCGACTCCGGGCGCGAGCACACTGTCGTGTCCTGACCTGCCGGCCACCACGCAGGGCCGCACCGAGCAAAGGAGCACGTCGACCATGGGCAGAGCAGCCCGCAAACGCAAGGCCCGCAAGCGCAAGGGCGCCAACCACGGCAAGCGCCCGAACAGCTGATTCGGCTCAGCTGTCGATGATCTCGACGCGGATCTCTCTGATGCGGGTGAGCACGCGCTGACGCAACTCCGCAGGGGCGTGCTCGGGACATGACCGGGCGACCAGTTCCTTGACCACCCGCTCGAGGTCGTACTTGCGCAGGCAGGGAGCGCACTCGTCCAGGTGCTCTTCGACGAGCGCGTACGCGGGCGGCCCGTCGGACATCTCGTGGTCGAGGAACACGTAGATCCGCTCGAGGATCTCCGCACAATCGGTGTCGTGCGGCTCGCCGCAGCTCATCCTCCGACCTCCTCTGTCACGGCCGGTACGAGCCCGCGCTCGCGGGCGTAGTCCTCGAGCAAGGCGCGCAACTGGCGGCGCCCGCGGTGCAGCCGAGACATGACCGTGCCGATCGGCGTGCCCATGATCTCGGCGATGTCCTTGTACGGGAATCCCTCGACGTCGGCGAGATAGACGGCGATCCGGAACTCCTCGGGGATCTGCTGGAGCGCATCCTTGACGTCCGAGTCGGGCAGGTGGGCCAACGCCTCGGCCTCGGCGGAGCGCAGACCGGTCGAGGTGTGTGCCTCTGCCCTGGCCATCTGCCAGTCCTCGACCTCCTCGGACGCGCTCTGCTGCGGTTCGCGCTGCTTCTTGCGGTACGAGTTGATGAAGGTGTTGGTGAGGATCCGGTAGAGCCAGGCCTTGAGGTTCGTTCCCTCCTTGAACTGGTGGAACGAGGCATAGGCCTTGGCGAAGGTCTCCTGGACGAGGTCCTCTGCGTCGCTGGCGTTGCGCGTCATCCGCAGCGCTGCCGAATAGAGCTGGTCGAGGAAGGGCAGCGCGTCGCGTTCGAAGCGTTGCGCGCGTTGCTCGGTGGTCTCCGTCATCGTCATCGCTTGCGATGCTATCTGCGGTAGCGCCGCCGGGTTCGGCCACTCCGCCCACCGAGACGCACCGGCCGGCCCGGTCCTCGCCGGACTCTCGTCCGGCCTGGCCTCCAGGTACCCGGTACCGGGCCTGCTCACTCGATTCAGCCCACTTCCGTCGTCGGAACCCGTACGGGCGGTCAACGCGCACTGTGCGCCAGCACATTCCCGAGCCACCCCGTCACCGTCGTCACGACCCGGTCGAGCGCTGCCGCCTGATCCTGCGACTTCGGCACCGCCATGCCGTGGTCGGCATGCGGGACCACGACCAACTCGTGCTCCCCAGGTGGAAACTCGGCGGGTCGGCCGAAGGCGTCGTGGTCGCCCTGGACGACCAGCGTCGGGACACCGGCACCGGCCAGCTCGTCCCACCGCGAGCGCTCCGGACGACCGGGAGGGTGCAGTGGGAAGGCGAGGGCCACGACGCCGACCGCGCCGACTGCCCGCGCGGTCCGGCAGGCTACGCGCGCGCCGGCGCTGCGACCGCCGACGGCAAGGGGCCCGTCTCGCTGTACGGTCTCGAGCACCGCGAGCCAGGCCCGGTCGAGCGTCCGTGCGGCCGGTGCGACCCGGCGCCCGGCGAGCAGCCACGGCTGCACGACGCGGACGACGGTGATCCCCGACTCCGGCAGGCTGCCGGCAAGCGCCACGAGGTCGCGGGCCCGGATGCCGCCGCCCGCACCGTGGCCGAGCACGACTGTGCCGAGAGCAGAGCCGCTGGCCACGTCGACGATGAGCCCCGCGTCGCCCACAGGCGTCGCCACGACCATGTCCGTCACGCTTCGGCACGGTACCGCCGTCCGTACACTCGTGGCAGGCCAGGCGCGTCGGAGGGACCGGGTCATGGGCCGAGACATCGAGGTCACTGAGTTCAGCCGCGAGGACCGGATCCGATTCCGCGAGAAGGTCAAGGGAAACCTCGTCGCCCTGCGTGAGTTGGTCGACGGTGGGCGGTTCGAGACCGGCCGCCGGCAATGCGGTGTCGAGATGGAGGTGTACCTCACCGACCCGCTCGGGAATGCGGCGCCGATCAACGCGAAGCTGCTCGAGCACATCGCGTCGGAGGACTTCCAGACCGAGCTCGCGCAGTTCAACATCGAGTTCGACGTCAAGCCGAGGTTGCTGTCCGGCCACGTCTTCCACGCCATCGACAGCGAGCTGCGACGCTCGCTCAACCATGCCGACGCCGTCGCCCGCGACCTCGGCGCCCGGGTGATGATCATCGGCATCCTGCCGACCCTCGCGGACTTCGACGTCACCGAGCAGAACCTGTCAGCGAACCCACGCTACAAGGCGCTCAACGAGATGATCCTGGCGGCGCGCGGAGAGGACATCCTCATCCGGATCGAGGGTGACGAGCTGCTCAAGACCCGCGCGAACTCGATCATCTTCGAAGCGGCCTGCACCTCGATGCAACTGCACCTGCAGGTCGACCCGCACGAGTTCGGCCTCTACTGGAACGCCGCACAGGCGTTGTCCGCGCCGCTGGTCGCCGTGGCGGCGAACTCGCCGTTCTTCCTCGGAAAGCAGCTCCACCACGAGACCCGCATCGCGCTGTTCGAGCAGGCCGCCGACACCCGGACCGAGGAGCTGGCCCTGCAGGGCGTCCGGCCCCGGGTGTGGTTCGGCGAGAAGTGGCTCGACGAGGGTGAGGGTCTCTGGGAGCTGTTCGACGAGAACGTCCGTTACTTCCCCTCGCTGTTGCCGATCTGCGACGACGAGGACCCGCGCGCCGTGCTCGACGCGGGCGACGTGCCGCTGCTGCCCGAGCTCACGCTGCACAACGGCACGATCTACCGCTGGAACCGGCCGGTCTACGAGGTCTACCGCGGGCGGCCGCATATGCGCATCGAGAACCGCGTACTGCCGGCAGGCCCCTCGGTGCCCGACTCCGTCGCCAATGCCGTCCTGTACTACGGACTCCTGCACGGCCTGGCCTCCCGGCCCCGTCCACACCTGTGGGAACACATGAGCTTCGCCGCGGCCACGGAGAACTTCTACGCCGCGGCGCGCGACGGCCTCGGAGCCCGGCTGTACTGGCCGCGGGTAGGAGCCCGCGTGCCCGTCACCGAACTGCTCCTGCGCCACCTGTTGCCGATCGCCCGCGACGGCCTGCTCGACTGGGGCCTCGACGAGGTCGACGTCGACTACTACCTCGGCATCATCGAGGACCGCACCCTCTCGGGCATGACCGGCGCGGTCTGGCAGATCGCCACCTGGCGTTCGCTCATCGACGACTCCGGTCTCGATCGGACCGACGCCGCCCGCGAGCTGGTGCGGCGCTACCAACAGCGCTCCTTCGCGAGCACTCCCGTCCACACGTGGCCGATCGGCGGCTGATCGGGAGATACCCTGGCCGGTCATGACCGAGCTCTACCGCCGCTACGACGGCTACGAGGAACTCAAGCCGCTGCTGGACGGAACCGACGAGGACGTGCTGCTGAACCTCGGGGGCAAGCCCGCCCTCGTCCGGATCCCGGCGGCGGCCACGGCGGCGAACCCGAGGGCCCGGTTGCTGGCCTGCCTGATGCACGGGAACGAACCGTCGGGCTACCGAGCGGTGCTCGACGTCCTCCGCCGCGGGGAGCGCTTCGCGTTCGACCTGTGGGTGCTGATCGGCAACGTCCGGGCGGCGACGCAGGAGGGCTGGTACGCACACCGCTACCTCGACGACCAGGAGGACTTCAACCGCGTGTGGGGATGCGGGCCGGCCACCACCCGCATGCGCCGATGTGCGGCGGCGATCCTCGAGGAACTGCTGGCCGCGGATCTCGAGGCGGCCGTCGACCTCCACAACAACAGCGGACAGAACCCCTACTACGCGATCCTGCCCCGGTCGACGCCGGCCGGATTCCGCCTCGCTGCGCTGTGCGCGGACACGCTGCTGGAGTGGAAGCTCGACGCCCACACGCTGATGGAGGCGTTGGGGGGTCGCTGCCCGTCCGTCGCCGTCGAGTGCGGGCTGGGTCACCTGCCCGAAGGCACGGCCTTCGCCGGCAGCGTCGTGCACCGTTTCCTGAACGAGGACGGATTCACCGTGCCGCATGGGCAGGCGGGAAGCCGTCCGCGCCACATCTACGAGACCCTCGACCGGGTCACGGTGCGCGACGAGGTGACGTTCAGTTTCGGCGGAAGGCTGGACGACGAGACCGACCTCGTCGTCGCCGCCGGCCTGGACACGTTCAACTTCGGCATCCTCGTCCCCGGGCACGTGATCGGCCACGTCGACCCGGGAGCCGCGATGCCGCTGTGCGCCACGGACATGTCCGGCCGCGACGTCACCGGCCGGTTGTTCGACATCACGGAGAACGGAACCCTCGTCGTGGCCGAGGGGATGACGCCGATCATGATGACCACCACGGTCGTACAGGCGCGCCGGGACTGCCTCTTCTACACCGCGGGCCGGCTCGACTGAGCACGAGGCATCCCCGACTTGTGGCGGGTTCGAAACGCCTCCCGCGCCGGTGACACGTGCCGAACCCGCCACATGATGGCTCCGGCCGGGCCTAGAACAGCCTCTCGTCGTCGTCGGCCGGCAGCGGTTCGACCAGTTGCGCGCCGTTGTTCTGGACGCTGTTGACCTCGGTGGACACCGGGAAAGCCTCCAGCCTCCCGGGCGTGGCGGGAACGAGGAGGCGACGCAGCGCGTCGACGTCGTCAGTCGCCGGGTCGAGCCACGCCGCCCAGCGGTCGGGCTCGACCAGCATCGGCGTCCGATCGTGGATCTGACCGAGGTCGTCCTCGGCCTCGGTCGTCAGCACGACGGAGGTCCAGCGGAACGCGTCGGTCGCGTCGTCATCGGTGACGGCCGGGTCGCGCCAGATCTCGTACAGCCCGGCCATCGCCAACGAGCCACCGTCGCGGGGACGGATGAAGAACGGCTGCTTCTTGCCCCTCACCTCTCCGTACCACTCGTAGTAGCCGTCGGCTGGCAACAGGCACCGGCGCAGGGCGAACGCGCGACGGAAGGCAGGCTTCTCGTGCGCGGTCTCGACCCGAGCGTTGATCAGCCTGCTTCCCATCGTGGGGTCCTTTGCCCATGACGGCACCAGGCCCCACCGGAGCACCGTCAGCCTGCGCTCGGGCGGATCGTCCGGTGCGTCGCGCCGGCGTCGTGTCATGACGGCGTAGACGTCCTTGGTGGGGGCGACGTTCCAGTCGGGTTCGAGGCGTTCGCGTACGTCGACCCGGTCGACGCCGAACTCCTCGGCCAGTTCGTCCGCGCTGTGGCTGACCGCGTACCTTCCGCACATCCTGCCAGCCTGCCATGCCCTGGTTCCGGGTTCAGGACCACGGCATTCGTGGTAGGGAAGGGGTATGAGCCTGGTCCGCCTGGTCGCCCGCCCGATGCTCGCGTCGATCTTCATCGTGCAGGGTCTGAAGACGCTCCGCGACCCCGATGCCGCCGTCGGCCAGGCCAAGCCGGTCACCGACCGCATCACCCCTCTGCTGGAGAAGCACCTGCCGCAGGCACCGACCGATCCTCGGACGCTGGTGCGCATCAATGCGGCGGTCCACGTCGGGGCCGGCGCACTGCTCGCCACCGGCACGATCCCCCGGCTCGCGTCGCTCCTGCTGGCCGGGTCGATGGTGCCTACCACCATCGCCGGCCACCCGTTCTGGCAGGCGGACGACCCGGAGGAGAAGTCCCGGCAGCGCCAGCGCTTCCTCCAGAACGCCGGCATCACCGGAGGGCTGCTGCTCGCCGCCGTCGACACCGAGGGTCGACCCGGGCTCAGCTGGCGGGCACGGCACGCAGCGACCGACGCCAGGCGGGTCGCACGGACGGCCAAGCGGGAGGCGAAGCTCTCGGCCCGGGCCGCGAAGGCCGAGGTCCGCAGCAAGGCACGACACGTACTGCCAGGTGGCTGACAGGGCCTCCGCAGCTCGGCAGAACCCCGCTCAGCTCGTCAGCAGGCGAAGCACGGCACGCTCCACAGTGCCGTGCAGGAACGGGCCGTCGCCGCCGTCGCGAGTGGCTCGTTCCAGCGCTCCCAGGACGGTCCTGCCGTCGTCGTAGAGGTCCATGATCCGCGGGTCCACGTAGGAGGCCCGGGCTACCGCCGCCGTGTTGCCGAGATAGTCGGCGACCTCGCGATACCCCCGGGCGACGGCACGCCTGCGCTTGCCCGGCGAATCGGCGACCTCGCGCGAGACAGCGAGCGCCACGGCCATCAGCACGGTGGCATGCCACGTCCGGAAGTCCTTGGCAGTCGCGTCGACTCCGATGACCTGCCGCAGGTAGGCGTTGACGTCGTCGCTTCGGACGTCGGTCCACCGGCGGGCCCGTCTGTACGCGAGAAGTTCCGGTTGGTCGTCGCGACGCCGCAGCAGTCCTTTCACGACGGCACGGAGGTTCTCGTCGGCGAGGTGCTGGATCCTCTGCTTGCCGTTCTTGGCCGGATAGTCGAAGACGACGGCTCCGCCGTCGAGGGAGACGTGCTCGCGTCTGATCGTCGCCAGGCCGTACGAACCGTTCTCGTCGGCGTACTCCTCGCTGCCTATCCGGAAAAAGCCGAGGTCGAGGAGCTGGAACGCTGCCGCGAGGACCCGCTCGCGCGGATACCCGGGCAGGACAAGGTGCTCTGCGACCGTGACGCGCGCCCGCGGCAGACGTCGCGCGACGAGAAGGACCTGGTCGTGTTTCGCCCGGTCACGCTGCTCGCGCCAGCGGTCGTGATAGCGGTACTGACGCCGGCCGGCGACATCGGTGCCCACGGCTTGGATATGGCCGTTGGGCCACGGGCAGATCCAGACGTCCTGCCAGGCCGGCGGCAGCACGAGGTCGTGGATGCGCGCGAGGACGTCGGGCTCGGTCACGGTACGGCCATCGGCCCACCGGTAGGTGAAGCCCCGGCCGCGGCGGCTGCGGACGATACCGGCTCCCGCGCAGTCGACACGACGCAGACGGGGCATGACTTCGGTGTACCACGTGGAGGCATGCCCGACACCATGCAGCGTCGGCATGGCCGGCAGGGTCCGCGATACTGGCCACCATGCTGCAGGGCGCGGGGTCTCAGCGGACCGTGGGTGAACGGTGGTCCGCGCCGACCGCGACCGGACCGCTCGACGCCGTCGTGGTGATGCCCGGCTCGAAGTCGTTGACCAACAGGGCGCTCGTGCTGGCCGGCATCGCCGACGCGCCGAGCATCATCCGCCGGCCGCTTCGCGCGCGCGACACGCTGCTCATGGCCGGAGCGCTGCACTCCCTCGGGATCGCCGTCGACACGGCCGGTCCGGACTGGTCGGTCGTACCCGCACGGCTGACCGGCCCTGCCCACGTCGAGTGTGGGCTGGCCGGAACCGTGCTGCGATTCGTTCCGCCGGTAGCAGCGACCGCCGCCGGCGAGGTTCGCTTCGACGGCGACCCTCGCGCGCGTGAGCGCCCGGTCGGTGCGCTGCTCGGCGCGCTGCGCGTTCTCGGTGCCGACGTCGACGACCGCGGCCGCGCCGCCCTGCCGTTCGTGATCCGGGGCACTGGTCACCTCCTGGGAGGGCCCGTGACGATCGACGCGTCGGCGTCGTCGCAGTTCGTCAGCGGCCTGGTACTGGCGGGCGCGCGCTACGAGTCGGGGGTCACCGTCCACCACGTCGGCAAGCCGCTGCCCTCCGAGCCGCACATCGCCATGACGGTGGCGATGCTGCGGGCCGCCGGCGTCCTCGTCGACGAGGAGCCGAACACCTGGCGGGTCTCGCCCGGTCCGGTGAAGGCGCTCGACCTGCTCGTGGAGCCTGACCTGTCCAACGCCGCACCGTTTCTCGCCGCCGCGCTCGTCGTCGGCGGCTCCGTACGAGTGCCGGACTGGCCTGGACACACGACCCAGGCAGGCGCCGCTCTGCCCGATCTGTTGGCGGGGATGGGCGGCGAGTGCCGGCTGGACGCCGACGGTCTCGTCGTCCACGGCTCCGCGCGTGTCCGGGGAGTCGACGCCGACCTGCACGAGGTCGGGGAGCTGGCCCCGGTCCTGGCCGCGCTCGCCGCACTCGCCGACTCGACGTCCTACCTGCGCGGGATTGCTCACCTGCGCGGTCACGAGACCGACCGGCTGGCGGCGCTCGCGACCGAGCTCGGCAACCTCGGAGCCGGTGTCGCGGAGACCGTGGACGGGCTGGAGATCCGGCCGAGGCCGATGCGTGGGGGCCTGTTCCGCACCTACGGCGACCACAGGATGGCACAGGCCGGGGCTCTGCTCGGGCTGGCCGTGCCGGGCGTCGAGGTCGAGGACGTCGGGACGACCGCCAAGACCATGCCGGACTTCGCCGGCCTGTGGACACGCATGCTCGGCGGCGACCCGGCGTGAGCGGCCGGCGCTCGACCCGCACCTATGACGAGACCGACGTGCGGGTCCGCCCCGGCCGAGGCTCACGCCCCCGGACCAAGGTACGGCCCGCCCACGAGGGGGCCGTCCCGGCTGTGGTCATCGCCGTCGACCGCGGACGCTACACGTGCCTGGCCGGTCCGGACGAGCAGGCGGTCACCGCGATGCGGGCCCGCGAACTCGGCCGTAAGTCCGTCGTGGTGGGCGACCGGGTGGGGATCGTCGGTGACGTGTCGGGCCGGGACGGCAGCCTTGCCCGGATCGTGCGGGTCGACGAGCGCACCACCGTACTGCGACGCACCGCCGACGACGACGATCCGGTGGAGCGGGTCGTCGTCGCCAACGCCGACCAGATGGTGATCGTCACCGCCGTCGCCGAGCCCGAGCCCCGGCCCCGGCTGGTCGACCGGTGTCTCGTCGCCGCCTTCGACGCCGGCCTCGAGCCTTTGCTGTGCATCACCAAGACCGACCTGGCCGATCCTTCCTCCCTCCTCGCGACCTACGAACCCCTCGGCGTCCCCTCCCTGGTCAGCGGTCTCGGCCGGGACCTCGCCCCTCTTCGGCAGCGGCTGGCCGAGCGGTGGAGCGTGCTCGTCGGGCACTCCGGCGTCGGCAAGTCGACGCTGGTCAACGCGCTGGTCCCAGGGGCCGACCGGGCCATCGGCCACGTCAACGTCGTCACCGGCCGCGGCCGGCACACCTCGACCAGTGCGGTCGCGCTGCGGCTGCCGGGCGGCGGCTGGGTGGTCGACACGCCGGGTATCCGCTCGTTCGGCCTCGCGCACGTCGACGCGCGGCACCTGGTCCACGCCTTCGCCGACCTGGACGCCGAGACGGCCGACTGTCCGCGCGGGTGCACACACGCGGCGACCGAGCCCGAGTGCGCCCTCGACGAGGCAGTGGCCGCCGGCCGCCTCGACCGCGCCCGGGTCGACTCGTTCCGCCGCCTGCTGGCCAGCAGGGAGCGGCAGATCGGCGACTGAACCCCGAAACCGCGGCGGCCGAGCCCGGTTCTCCCATGATCATGTCGATTTTGCTGCCGTCCAGGGCAGCAAATCGACATGATCATGGGCCCTCGGGCGGCCGTCAGCCGCCTGGGTTCCAGACCGCCGTCGAGCCGAGATGGCCGGTGAGGATGACGAGCACGAACGAGACGAGCGCGGCAAGCGTGGCCAGGGCCGCGAGCGCGGTGCTCTGGCCGGCGGGCCGGCCGGCGCGGTGCGCCAGCATGAGCAGGAGGTTGAAGACGAACATGGCGCCGACGGCCCAGATGACCCGTTCACCCATCTGCTGGTGCTCGTTCACCTTCTCCAGAACGGGCCCGCCGAGGCTCAGCGACTCCTTGAGGTTCTCGCCGCTCCGTGTCGTGAACGGCACGGCGGCGAACGACGCCGCAGCGGCGGCGACGACCAACCAGCCATAGGTCCCACGCAAGCGCGGTACGAGCGCGACGGCGACAGTTCCCAACATGGTCAGTGGCACGAGGGCGACGACCGCGTGGACCAACAGCGGATGCAGGGGGACGCCGAAGACGGTGTCGGGCACGGCAACTCCTTCGCGACGGACGGCCACGCTACCGAGCGGTATCCGGCCCGGCCGGACGAGACCGCAGGTCATCTTTGCCCACGGCTCATCAGCACAGGTGGTTCGACGCGCTAGGTTGCCGGTCGTGGGTTACGACGACGACCTCCGCTTCGCGCACGTCCTCGCCGACGACGCCGACGCGCAGACGATGCAGCGATTCCGGTCGCGTGACCTGCGGGTCGAGACCAAGCCGGATGCCACCCCAGTCACCGACGCCGACCGCGCCACCGAGGAGGCGATCCGCCGCACTCTCGCCCGGGCACGGCCGCGCGACGCCGTCCTCGGAGAGGAGATGGGCTCCGAGGGCTGGGGAACGCGGCGCTGGGTGGTCGACCCGATCGACGGCACCAAGAACTACCTGCGTGGGGTACCGGTGTGGGCCACGCTGCTCGCACTCATGGTGAACGACGACGTGGTCGCCGGCGTCGTGTCGGCGCCGGCCCTCGGCCGCCGCTGGTGGGCGGCCCGCGGCACCGGCGCCTGGACCGGCAAGTCGCTCGCGTCCGCCAGCCGCTGCCGGGTGTCCGATGTCGACCGGCTGGCAGCGGCGTCGTTGTCGTACTCGTCCCTGTCCGGGTGGGAGGAAGTCGGCAAGCTCGACGCGTTTCTCGACCTGATGCGGGCCTGCGGGCGTACCCGTGCCTTCGGTGACTTCTGGTCGTACATGCTCCTGGCCGACGGTGCCGTCGACATCGCCAGCGAGCCCGACCTCGCCCTGCACGACATGGCCGCCTTGACGGTGATCGTCGAGGAGGCCGGCGGGCGCTTCACCGACCTGGGCGGAAAGCCCGGTCCGCTCGGCGGGAACGCGCTGGCGACCAACGGCCGCGTGCATGACGACGTGCTGGCCCTCCTCGGAGGCGGGCCAGGCCGCTCCGCCCGTTAGTTGCTGACGGCACCCACCACCGACTGTCGACATTCCTTGGACGGGTCGCCGGAACCCTCCGTCGCAATTGATCACGTTCACCACCCTGGTGAACCGTCTCGGATCATGGTGAACGTGATCAAAGTCGACGGCGGTTGGCGGCGTCCTCGGGAGCCAGATCGGCCGGCAGCGGCGGACCCGCCGTCGCGGGCCCGGTCGCTCCGGTGATCAGGAAGTTGAGAACCGTGTTCGCGACGGCGACGATCGGCACGGCCACGACCGCGCCGATGATGCCGGCCGTGTACGCGCCGACCGCAACGGCGAGCACCACGCCCAACGGGTGCACCCGAACCATCCGACCGAGCACGAACGGCTGGAAAACGTGCCCTTCGAGTTGCTGGATCGCGATGATTCCGGCAAGCACGATCAGCGCCGACACCACACCGTTCACCACCAGCGCGACAAGCACGGCCAGCGCACCGGTGATGAACGCCCCGACCAGCGGGATGAAGGCGCCGAAGAACACCAGCACGCCCAGTGGCAGCGCCAACGGGACCCCGAGCACGACGAGCAAGATCGTGATCAACGTTCCGTCGAACAGCGCCACGAGGACCGTGCCGCGGATGTACTGGGTCAAGGTCCGCCACGCCAGCTTCCCGGCTCCGTCGACGCGCGGCCGTGCCACCCGCGGGAACAGCCGCACCAGCCAGGCCCAGATGCGATCGCCGTCGTAGAGGAAGAAGATCAGCGAGAACAGGGCCAGCACCAGGCCGGTGAGCACTTCGACAGCCAGCGTCGCGGTCGACAGCGCGCCTTCGGTGATCGTGTCCTGATTCTGCCCGAGCGCCCCGACGGCGCGGTCGATCCACTCCTGCAGCTGCTCGCCGCTGAGGTTGAACGGCGGGGACGCCAGCCAGTCCTGGATCTCCTCGAGGCCCTCCTCCGCCCGGTCCACCACCTCTCCGAACTGGTCGCCGACGGCCCGACCGACGACCGTGAGAGACCCGACGACGACCACGAGGAACAGGATGACGACGACCACGGCGGACGGGGCACGCCGCAGTCCGGCGTCCCGTAGGCGGTAAACCGCTGGCCAGAGCAGGGCAGCGAGCAGCCCCGCCGCGACGATCGGGAAGACGACGACGCGCATCCGCCACGCCACCCAGCCCACCAGGGCCAGGCACGCCACGATCGCGAGCAGGCGCCAGGACCAGTCGGCGGCCGCGCGGACCGCGAATGGCACCGGATGCGTATGGTCGGAGTCGTAACGGCGGGGTTCGGACTCGACGACGACCCGGACCTCGTCGCGCGGCGCCGGAGGAGCCGGAAGGTCGAGATCGGTCTCCGCCTCGAGGACCTCCCGGCGGTGCACCAGCCGTTGTCTCATGGCGTCGACCCGCCGACTCATCCCTCGCGGCATGCGTCCCGGCACGGCGTCAGCCTCGCACAGTCCGCCGGCGACGCGGGCCGGGACCGGCGCATGGTGACCGGCGGCGTCATGGACCGTGTCCGGCGGCGTCATGTCCGCGAAGGGAACACGAGAGGGGCATGACCGACCGCGACCACGAGAGCGACGCGAACGGCTACCGGCGAAGCCGGGTGGCCGGCATGACCTTGCGCGCATCGTGGCTCCGGCGCACGCTCGACGCCCGCCGTCCGGAACCGACGGACAGACCGACCCCGGGGGTCGACGGTGTCGTCTCTGCCCTGCTCGGACCCGACCGGTCGGTCCACGCCCTCGAGCGGGCCCTGCGCGCGCTCGCCTGGGAACGAGCGTCGGACTCGCTCGGTCTCGATGCGGTACTGGAGGAAGTCGACTCGCTCTGGGCGGTGCTGCAGTCGGGCGGCCTGGCGCCGGTGACCCGGCGGCAGGCCCGGGCCTGGCTGGTGGACGGGTGGGTGGACGCCCTGGCCGCCGACCGTGGCGCTCCGTGCATCGACCCGCTCTCCGGCCTCCCCACGACGGCGTATCTGATCGCCCGGATCGACGAGCTCGACCGGCTCGTGCGCGAGCCGGTTCCGCTGGTGCTGCTGGCCGTGCAGTGGGCCGAACCGTCGAACCCGTGGGCCCGTCTGGCCACGGTCCTGGCCGCGGCGCGAACGGTGCGTGCGCGAGTGCGCCCCGAGGCGACACTGGGCCAGGACGGCACCCGCACCGTGCTCGCGCTGGTCCTCGACGACGCGCGGGCCCGACTGGAACGGACCGCGCTCGCGCGCTCGTGCACAGAGGCGACGCTCGCCGAGGCCGGCGCGACGGTGGACCTCGTCCCGGTCCCCGAGCGGCGCGTGCTCGTGCCGGGCGTCGTACGACGCCTGCACCGGTCGGCGCCCCGAGCGCAGTGCTCGGCCGGCCACGAGGAATGCCCGAACGGTTGTGGTCGGGAGGACCCGTCCAGGGCCGTAGACTGACCGCTCGCCGACCGAGATGCGAAGGTGCACGCCGTGACTACACCGGCCCAGCCGTTGACTGATGCCGAGCTCATCGCGCGTACGCGTGCCGGTGACGTGGCGTCCTATGACGAGCTGTACCGCCGCCACGTCGACGACGCCCGCCGGGTTGCACGCATCGTTACCGACAACAGCGACGAGGCCGACGACGTCGTGTCGGAAGCGTTCACGCGGGTCCTCGACCGTCTCCAGCGCGGCGGCGGGCCCGACGAGGAGCTCGGGCCCTACCTGCGAACCGTCGTCCGCCGGCTCGCCGTGGACCGCTACCGCGCGTCGCGCCGCGCCGGCGTGCCGGCCGATCCCACCCTGCTCGAGGTTCTGCCCGAGCCCGACGACCCGATCACACGCGCGACCGACCGGGGAATGGTCCGCAGGGCCTTCGAGACCCTGCCGGACCGATGGCAGCAGGTGCTCTGGCATACCGAGATCGAGGGCCGCTCCCCCGCGTCGCTGGCGGCAATCCTCGGCAGCTCCCCGAACGCCGTCGCAGCCCTGGCCTACCGGGCCCGCGAAGGGTTGCGCCAGGCCTACCTGTCGGTCCATCTGTCCTCGTCGATACCCGACGAGTGCCGGCCGTACGTGCCCAAGCTCGCCGCGTACGTCCGTGGCACGCTCCGGCCCAGCGAGGACCAGTGGGTAGCCGCTCATCTCGAGCAGTGCGAACACTGCCGCAAGCGGCGCGACGAGATCATGGTGCTCGTCGCCGACCTTCGAGGCGTTCTCTGGCCTGCTTTGCTCGGTCCGGTCGTCATCGCCGGGGGCGGTGCGGCTGTGGTGGGTACAGCGGGTGCTGCGTCCGGCGCCGCTGTCGGCGCCGCAGCGGCGGCCAGCTCCGCCACTGCTGGAACGGCCGCCGGAACGGCCGCCGGGACAGCCGCCGGGACGGCCGCTGGATCGGCGGCTGGGACGGCTGGCGGAATCGGCGCGTGGATCGCCAGGATCCCGCGGCCGAAGTCGCTGGCGGGACAGCTGGCCACCACTACCGGGTCGCTGGCGGCGGTCGCCGCGGTGGTTGCGGGAGCCCTCGTGGTGGCCGGCGACGATCCGCCCCTGCGCGACGACTCATCGGTGGCCGCACCGGCAGCCACGCCCGACGCACCCGGCCCCACCGCGTCGACCCCCACCCAGACCCCCACGGCAACCTCGTCGCCGACGCCCACGCCGACGCTGGCTCCGCCGGCGGTGCCCCCCGCGGCGCCGCCCGTACCCGCCTCGGCGGACGACGAGCCGGTCCTGGAGCCGACGGTCGAAGCGGTGGCACCGGCGCCTCCGCCGCCTGAACCGGCGGTCGAGCCCGGCGGGCCGCCGGAACCCGTCTCGGAACCGGCGCCGACGGTCGAGCCGGACTCGCCGGCCGATCCCCCTCCAACACCCACCACGAGACCTCGTCGTGGCCCCCCGTGGTGGCTGTGCCAGCTCTTGCCATGGCTACGCCCATGCCAGCTCGTAGATCTCCCTGAGGTCAGCCTCCCGTAGCAGTCGTGGCGTCGGCTCCCCGCCGGTCCGGGCGGACCGGCCGGAGGAGTTCACAACACCGGGCGTCATAGTGCACTGTTGTGCCCGTCTGGTTGGGGCATACGGGGTGCTCCGGAAGCTCCCCGTATCCGCCATCCGAGTCGTGGCACACGGGGAGTTCGCGAGATGACCGTCCTGACCAGTCCCTTGGTCGACTATTCCATCGATCCGGCCGACACCTGGCGCGCACTGGCAGCCTGCCGGGGAATGGACACCGATCTGTTCTATCCGGAGGGGCGCGGACAGGCCCTGCATGTGCGCGAGATGATCGCCAAACAGGTCTGCGCAGGGTGCCCCGTCGCCCGGGAGTGCCGACAGGCGGCCGGCGAGCGGCCCGAGCGCTACGGGATCTGGGGCGGACGCACCGAGGGTGAACGGGGCTGGTCGCGCCGCTGAGGGCCCGCGGGAGCCGGGAGCCGGTGGCGGATCAGAGCAGGCGCCGGTGTTCCGGCCTGGTCAGGCGTAACCATCGGTAGCCGTACGCCTCGAGGGTGAGCTCGGCTTGGCCGGAGCTGTCGAGGTCGGTGCTCGCGGTCTGCAACAGGTCGACCAGTCGGCACGAGTCGTCGCCGTCGTCGAGCCGGATCGGCACCGTGCGCGGCTCCGGCCCCAGGTTGTGCAGCGCCACCATCGTGCCGTCCCCCCAGGAGCACCGGTGGGCCAGCACGTCGATGCACGGCTGTTCGAGGACCTGCACATCGGCCCAGCCCAGTTCAGGGCTCTCGCGATAACGCCGGACCAGCAGGGACATGAAGTTGAGCAGGGAGTCCGGGTCGCGCCGCTGGTCGTCGGCGTTGACGTATTCCGGTGCGAACCCTCCCTCGGCGAGGGGTGCGATCAGACGCGACGGCGGCGCCGTGGAGAACCCGGCGTTGCGTCCGGACGTCCACTGCATGGCGGTACGGACCGCCATCCGGCCGCCCGCGTCGAGGTTCTCGCCGAGTCCTATCTCCTCGCCGTAGAAGAGCACGGGCGTACCGGGCAGCGAGAACAGCAGGCTGTAGACCATCCGGATCCGGCGGGGGTCGCCGTCGAGCATGGGGGGCAGTCGCCGGATGAGACCGCGCCCGAAGGCCTGCATGCGCTCCTCCGGCCCGAAGGCGGCGAAGACCTCCTGCCGCTCGCTGTCGCTGAGCTTGTCCAGGGTCAACTCGTCGTGATTGCGCACGAACGTCGCCCATTGGCAGTCGTCGGAGCACACCGGCCGCTTCGCGAGCGCCTTCGCCAGCGGCCTGGCGTCGGCGCGGGCGAGGGACAGATAGAGGTTCTGCATGCCGATGAAGTCGAACTGCATCGTCAGCTCGTCGCCGTCGCTGCCGCCGAAGTACGTCATCTGGTCCTTGTAGGGCAGGTTGACCTCTCCGAGCAGGATCGCGTCGCCGGACCGGCGGCCGAGGAACGACCGCAGCGCACGCAGGTACTCGTGCGGGTCGGCGAAGCGCTCCGCCTCCTGTTCGGTGGCGCCGGTGGTCTCGAGCAGGAACGGCACGGCGTCGACGCGGAAGCCGGACAGGCCGAGCTCGAGCCAGAAGCCCATGGTCTTGGCGATCTCGTCACGGACCGCCGGGTTGGCCACGTTGAGGTCGGGCTGGTGCTTGTAGAACCGGTGCAGGTAGTACTCGCCGGCGCGCTCGTCGTACTCCCAGATGCCCTTCTCCTGACCTGGGAACACGGTCTGGTCGGACGTGTCCGGCGGCGGGTCGGAGCGCCAGACGTAGAAGTCGCGGTAGGGAGAGTTCTTGCTCGAGCGCGCCGCGCGGAACCACGGGTGCCGGTTGGAGGTGTGGTTCACCACGAGGTCGGCGATGACCCGCATGCCGCGGTCGCGCGCGGTCCGGATGAGCTCGACCAGGTCGCCGTGGCTGCCGAGGCGCGGGTCGACGCCATAGAAGTCGGTGATGTCGTAGCCGTCGTCGCGGTCCGGTGTCGGGTAGAACGGCATCAACCACAGGCAGGTGACGCCCAGGTCGGCCAGGTAGTCGACGCGGTGCGACAGCCCCTGCATGTCGCCGACGCCGTCGCCGTTCCAGTCCAGGAACGTCTCGATGTCGAGGCAGTAGACGACGGCGGTCTTCCACCACAGGTCGCTGGTGTCGGTGATCCTCATCGGGCTACCTCCGAGACGCCGAGTCGAGGAAGCACGTGTTCGCCGAAGGACTCGATGAACTCGCTCTGGTCCTGGCCGACGTGGTGGAGGTAGACCTCGTCGAAGCCGAGCTCGGCCAGGTCGTGCAGCCACGCCGCGTGCCGGCCGAGGTCGCTCGAGACGAGCACGTGCCGCCGCATCGCCTCGGGCGGGACGTGCTCACTGACGGCGTCGAAGAGTTCGGCGGTATCCAGGTCCCAGCACACCGGCGGCGGGAAGACATTGCTGCGCCATTGCTCGTGTGCGATGTGCAGTGCCGCGTCCTCGTCCCGGGCATAGGACAGGTGCACCTGGAGGTAGAGCCGGCCACGACCGCCCGCGTCGCGGTAGGCGTCGATCATCTGCCGCAGGTGACCGTGGGGCTGTGCGACGGTGATCAGCCCGTCGGCCCAGTCGGCGACGTCGGCGGCCGTCGGCACGCTGACC
>JBOGDU010000342.1:0-3945 GCA_050743145.1 Jiangellaceae bacterium
ACGTCTCCCGGCCGGGGTGCTCGAAGACGATGTCCGGGTCCTCGCCCCCGGTGAGCTGGCGGATGCGGGCGCCCAGCCGCTTCCACTCGGCCGGCTCCTGGGTGTGTTCGTCACGCCAGAACCGGTAGTCCTCGACGGCCCGGTCGATGACGAGCTCTGCGCCCATCCGGTGGCAGATCACCGCCTTCTCCGGGCTCGACACGACGCAGACGGGAGTGGCGCCGCTGGCAAGGACGAGCTGGGTGGCGTACGAGCCGAGGCCACCGGAGGCGCCCCAGATCAGCACGATGTCGCCCAGCTTCATGCCGGCGCCGTTGCGGGACACCAACTGTCGGTACGCGGTCGAGTTGACCAGGCCGGGGCAGGCCGCCTCCTCCCAGGTCAGGTGAGCGGGCTTCGGCATCAGCTGGTTGGCCTTGACCAGTGCCAGTTCGGCGAGACCGCCGAAGTTCGTCTCGAAGCCCCAGATCCGCTGTTCCGGATCGAGCATCGTGTCGTCGTGCCCGTCCGGCGACTCGAGCTCGACCGACAGGCAGTGGGCGACGACCTCGTCGCCGGGGGCCCAGGCGTGCACTCCCGGCCCGGTCCGCAGCACGACGCCGGCCAGGTCGGACCCGACGACGTGGTAGGGCAGGTCGTGCCGGTGGGCCAGGTCGTGCATCCGGCCGTAACGCTCGAGGAAGACGAAGGTGGGGACCGGTTCGAAGATCGACGTCCACACCGTGTTGTAGTTGATCGCGCTGGCCATCACGGCGACGAGCGCCTCACCCGGCCCCAGTGAGGGCGTCGGCACCTGGTCGACGTGCAGCGACCGGCGCGGGTCCTTGTCCCGGGTGTCCAGGTCGGCGAACATCTCGGCCTGGTCCTTGTGCACCGCCACCGCCCGGTACGACTCCGGGACGGGCAACGCGGCGAAGTCCGATGCGGCCGCGTCACCGGCCAGGATGGCGTCGAGGATGTCCTTCACGGTGGCCTCCGGACTGATCCGTCGGTCGGTGGGGGTGCACCCGACTCTCGCAGACGGACCCGAGCGGACGCGTCCTACCCTGTCGACCATGGCCGGACTGTTCTCCGCCGTCGACCACGTGGGCATCGCGGTCGCCGATCTGGACGAGGCGATCGCGTGGTACCGCGACCGCTTCGGCTTCGCCGTCGTCCACGAAGAGGTCAACGACGAGCAGGGTGTCCGCGAGGCCATGCTGCGGGTGGGTGACGACGACTCCGCGACGCAGATCCAGCTGCTGGCGCCGCTGCGCCCCGACTCGCCGATCGGACGGTTCCTCGAGCGCTCCGGCCCGGGCATCCAACAGCTCGCGTACCGCGTCGACGACATCGACGCGGTCACGGCCACGCTGCGCGAGCGTGGGACGAGGCTGCTCTTCGATATGGCCCGGCCCGGCACGGCCGGCTCCCGGGTCAACTTCATCCACCCGAAGGACGCAGGGGGCGTGCTCGTCGAGCTCGTCGAACCGGCGTCCACCTCGTGATCGGGCGTCCTCGATCAGGCGTCCTTCGCGAGTAGCGACTGGCCCTCGACCCAGCGGGCGAGCGTCCAGAGCAGGTCGGAGCAACGGTTGAGGTACGGCACCACCTGTGAGCCATCCGCCGCGGCCGACAGTGACTCCCGCTCGGCGCGGCGTATCACTGTGCGGGCGACGTCGAGTGCCGCGGCCACCGGGTTCTCGCCCGGGACGGCGAAGTCCCTGGGCGGATCGAACCGCGCGGACACCTCGTCGATCGTCCGCTCCAGGGCCATGACCATGTCCTCGGTGACCAGCGACTGACCAGGCGTGGCCTTGTCGCGGCGTTCCGGGTTGATCGCGATGTCGGCCATGAGCACCCACAGGTCGCGCTCGATGCCGGTGAGCAGCAGGTCGAGCTCGCCGCCGCGATCGGCCTGCGCTCTCGCCAGCCCGATGAACGCCTGCGCCTCGTCGACCGATCCGTAGGCCGTCGGCGCGGCGGCGTCCTTGGACACCCGCCCGCCGTAGAGCAGGCCGGTGGTCCCGTCGTCACCGCGACGCGTGTACACCTTCATGCCGCCACTCTCGCACGGGGTGCGCCCGCCGTATCGTGGACGCCATGGCCGTCATCGTCGCCGGAGCGCGCACCCCCATAGGAAAGCTGCTGGGCTCGCTGTCGGGATTCTCCGCCGTTGACCTCGGCGGCGTAGCGATCGCGGGCGCGCTGGACAAGGCTGGCGTCGCTCCCGAGCAGGTCGACTACGTGATCATGGGCCAGGTGCTCCAGGCTGGCGCCGGCCAGATCCCGGCCCGGCAGGCCGCTGTGAAGGCGGGCATTCCGATGACCGTCCCGGCGCTGACCGTCAACAAGGTGTGCCTGTCCGGGCTCGACGCGATCGCGCTGGCCGACCAGCTGATCCGGGCCGGCGAGTTCGAGATCGTGGTCGCCGGGGGCATGGAGTCGATGACCCGCGCCCCGCACCTGCTCACCGGCTCGCGGGAGGGCTACCGGTACGGCGATGTCACCCTGCGGGACCACATGGCTTACGACGGGCTCTGGGACGTGTTCACCGACCAGCCCATGGGGGCGCTCACCGAGGCGTGCAACGCTGCCGGTCTGGAGCTGTCCCGCGAAGAGCAGGACGCCTTCAGTGCCCGCTCACACCAGCGAGCCGCTGCGGGGTGGAAGAACGGTGTCTTCGACGACGAGGTCGTGCCGGTCGAGATCCCGAAGCGCAAGGGCGAGCCGGTGATGTTCGCCGAGGACGAGGGCATCCGTGCCGACACCACCGTGGAGTCGTTGGCGCGTCTGCGCCCGGCCTTCGGCGGTGAGGGCACGATCACGGCCGGCTCCGCATCCCAGATATCCGACGGCGCCTGCGCCGTGGTCGTGATGGCCAGGGCCAAGGCCGAGGAACTGGGCCTTGCGTGGCTGGCCGAGATCGGCGCCCACGGGGTCGTCGCGGGCCCCGACTCCGCGCTGCAGAGCCAGCCGGCGGCCGCCATCCGGGCCGCCTGCGTCAAGGACGGCATCGAGCCGGCCGGCCTCGACCTCGTCGAGATCAACGAGGCGTTCGCGGCCGTGGGCATCGCCAGCACCCGCGAGCTCGGGCTGGACGAAAGCCTGGTCAACGTCAACGGCGGCGCGATCGCGGTGGGTCACCCGATCGGCATGTCCGGCGCCCGGCTGGTCCTGCACCTCGCGCTCGAGTTGCGGCGCCGCGGCGGTGGCACCGGCGCCGCGGCGCTGTGCGGCGGCGGTGGCCAGGGCGACGCACTGCTCATCCGCGTCCCGCACGGCTGAGTGAGCAGCCGGGTGATCGACGCGGCTCCTGACCTGGTCGACAGGGCCCGGCAGGGAGATCCGCGTGCGGTGGCTCGGCTCATCTCGCTCGTGGAGGACGCCTCTCCCGCGCTACGCGAAGTCATGGCTGCGCTCGTACCGCACGCCGGGCGGGCCGCCGTCGTGGGCGTCACCGGCTCGCCCGGTGTCGGCAAGTCGACGGTGACCTCGGCGCTGGTCGCGGCGTTCCGGGCCGCCGGCCGCCGGGTCGGTGTCCTCGCGGTCGACCCGTCCTCGCCGTTCTCCGGCGGCGCGCTGCTGGGCGACCGGGTGCGCATGCAGGAGCACGCGACCGACCCCGGCGTGTACATCCGATCGATGGCGACCCGCGGACACCTCGGCGGGCTCGCGTGGGCCACGCCACAGGCGCTGCGGGTGCTGGACGCCGCAGGGTGCGCCATCGTGCTCATCGAGACCGTGGGCGTCGGCCAGTCCGAGGTCGACGTCGCGGCGCTCGCCGACACGACGCTGGTGCTGTTGGCGCCCGGCATGGGCGACGGCATCCAGGCGGCCAAGGCGGGCATCCTCGAGGTGGGCGACGTCTTCGTCGTCAACAAGTCCGACCGGGACGGCGCCGACCAGGTGGTGCGCGACCTGCGGGGTGCGATCCGCCTCGCCGAGCGCGCGCCGGGCGACTGG
>JBOGDU010000343.1:0-3622 GCA_050743145.1 Jiangellaceae bacterium
GCCATCGCCCGGGCCCGCCCAGCCGCGCATGGGTGGCGTCGGCCGCGGCCTTCACCGCGGCGGTGCCGAGGAGTACGCCCTTGGGCTCGCCACTCGAGCCCGAGGTCGGGACGACCAGCGCGACTGAGTCGCCCTCGACCTCCTCGACCGGAGTGCTCGGCCGCAACGCCCGCAGCATGGCGTCGCGCACCGCGGCGGGCCGCTCGGGTACCGGCAGCAACGCCGGTCCGCCCTCCAGGGCGGCGGCGACCGCGGGAAAGATCCGGCGGAGCACGGCCGGTCCGAGAGGGACCCGGAGGGGGTCGAGAGGCCGCGTTGCCGGGGAGGTCGAGGTCTGCATGCCGCGGCTCAGGGTACGGACACCGGGTCCATCCGTCACATCCGGTACGTCACCAAACGGGTCAGAAGTACCAGGGGAAGCGCGGCACGCTCAGCGAACCAATCGGCCGAAGTCCCGACCCGGCTTCACCGCCTACGTCGCACTCTGCGCCTTCGCCGGACTACGGCGAGGCGAGGCTCTCGGCGTCCAGGTCGGCGACATCGACTTCCTCGCCCGCACCCTGCGCGTCACCCGACAGATTCAGCGGGCCAAGGCCGCCGACATCAAGGCGGGGAAGAACCTCGTGGAGGCCGTCGCCGGGATCACCGTGCTCATCCGCCCGCCCAAGTACGAGTCCGAGCGCACCATCTACCTGCCCGACGAACTGGTGGCGATCCTCGCCGAGCACATCCGTCAGCACACACCCAGCGGTGAACCGACACGCTGGCTGTTCGACGACGGCGGCAAGCCGTGGCACGACAAGCTCGTCGACTACCGCTGGCGCTCCACCCGCACCGACGCCGGCCTCACCTACAAGCTCCACGAGCTACGCCACTACTTCGCCAGCGGACTCATCGCCGCCGGGTGCGACGTGGTCACCGTCCAGCGAGCGATGGGCCACGCCTCGGCCACGACGACGTTGAGCACCTACGCCCACCTCTGGCCGAGCGCCGAGGACAGACCCGCGCGGCCGCGTCCAGCATGGCGGCAGCCGTACTCGCATCGCAGGCGTCCAAGACCCGTCGGTCTTCCGCCAAGTCCTGACGACGCTCAGTTGCGGTTCAGGCCGTGGCGACGCGAGTCCAGAGCGTGCTTGAAGTGACTCTCGGCCGCGTTGATCTCACTTGTCGGGGTCGCCGGGTCGGACGCCGCCCATAGCTCCGAACAGTCGGAAACCGGACGGGTCGAGGCCGCGAAGCTCGACGTTCCCTCCAAGTCGTTGGCTGCGCACGCCACCCCCCTGCTGCAGGTTCTCGGCACCGGCGGCATTCTCCACATAGTGCCGCCCGTCGCTGGTGTCGGTGCCGACCACCGGCCGATCACCTGCCGGTTCCGCAGGTCCGCCGTCAGGTCGGTGTGGTCGGGACCGACGTCCAGACCTCCGTAGAGATTTCGAGACCCCCGCCCAACCACGACGCGGTCCGGTTGGTGGTCGACCAAGCTCAGGCCGGTTGCAGTCGGCGGATCAGCAGGTAGGCCTTGCAGCCCAAACACAGCCCGGTGGATGCGTTGAGGGCTGATACTCCGAAGGCGAGCGCAGTCAGGCTGTAGCCAGCGACATCGACGCCCACTGCGAAGAAGGTTAGCGCCAGGGCAGTGAACACGAAGCCGCAGAACTGAGCGAATCTCGGCGGCCGAGCATCCTCCAATTCAGTCGGTGCTTCGATCCGCGGCCAGATGAAGCGGGCGAAGATCTGCGCCCACAACGACCACTGAAAACTCACGAATGCGGTGAACGCAAATACGGCGACCTGGGAGGCGAGCAGGCCGAGACCCAACGGTCGAGCAACATCCACGATGAGCAACACAACGGCGAGCGTGCTGGCAGTGGCCCCGGCACTGAATCGCAAGAGGCGCGGATCGACCCGAGCGCGGAGCGGGCACCCGCCAAGTCTGGTGCTGGGCATGAGGGTCTCCGGAGAGTGGGCCAAACTGATCCGATCCAGAACAGGCTACTCGGTCCTCCAGTGGCTGACCGCGGGCGCGGCAGCTCGGTCAACACCCGCACTCGCGAGCGCTGCCGCGAACGTCAGCGTCACCTTCCGTCACCTCCTCACTCGAACCTCGACCCGAGTTCTTGCCACATCCCTGCCACATCAGCACCCCTATTAGGCTTCTGACCTGCGCAAACGCGGCGATCTAGTAGTACCAGGGGAAGCGGGACCAGTCGGGCTCACGCTTCTCCAGGAACGCATTGCGGCCTTCGACCGCCTCGTCGGTCATGTAGGCGAGCCGGGTCGCTTCGCCGGCGAAGACCTGCAGCCCCACCATGCCGTCGTCGACGGCGTTGAACGCGAACTTCAGCATCCGCTGCGCCGTCGGGCTCTTGGCGTTGACGGTGGTCGCCCACTCGAGCGCCACGGTCTCGAGCGATTCGTGCGGAACGACGGCGTTGACCATCCCCATCTCGTGCGCGGCGACGGCCGAGTGCTCCTCGCCGAGGAAGAAGATCTGGCGGGCGAACTTCTGCCCGACCTGGCGGGCGAGGTAGGCCGAGCCGAATCCGCCGTCGAAGGAGCCGACGTCGGCGTCGGTCTGCTTGAACCGGGCGTGCTCGGCGCTCGCGATGGTCAGGTCGCAGACGACGTGCAGGCTGTGCCCGCCTCCCGCGGCCCAACCCGGGACGACGCAGATGACGACCTTGGGCATGAACCTGATCAGCCGCTGGACCTCGAGGATGTGTAGCCGGCCGGCCCGTGCCGGGTCGACCGTCCCGCCCTCGGCGTCCGCGGCCTCCTCCGGCAGGGTGTACCGGTATCCGTCGCGTTCGCGGACGCGCTGGTCGCCTCCGGCACAGAACGCCCACCCGCCGTCCTTCGGCGACGGACCGTTGCCGGTGAGCAGCACGCACCCGACGTCAGTGGTCATGCGCGCATGGTCGAGTGCCCGGTACAGCTCGTCGACGGTGTGCGGGCGGAACGCATTGCGCACCTCGGGGCGGTCGAAGGCGATCCGCACGGTGCCGCGGTCGACCCCGTCGACGACATGCCGGTGATAGGTGACATCGGTGAAGTCGAAGCCGTCGACGGTGCGCCACAGCGAGGGGTCGAACGGTCGGGACGTCATGGCCGCTCCTTCGCCACAGTCCACCCGAGGATAGGACTCCTCCACATTCCGGGCCGGGACGGCTCACGCATCGGCCAAGATCGGACTAGCCTCGGAGTGTCAAGGTCGCCGGCGGTCGACTCGTGCTCGGGGGAGCTCCTTGGTGAGCCGTCTTTTCCCGTTTGTCGTCGTGTGTGGCGTTCTCGTGCTCACCGCGGGATGTGGGGTGGGCGAGCGGGACGAACCGGTCGACGGCTGGACCACGGTCACCGACGGTCCGAGCGGCGCCCGAATCGACCTGCCCGAGGCCGCCGAGCCGACCGCCGACACCGCAACGGCCGCCAACGGGCCGGCGGTCACGCTGCGCAACTACACGGCGTCGGCAGCCGGCGGTGCCGTCGAGGTCGGCTTCAACGTGCTCGACACCAACGGTGGCCGCTACGACTTCGACGCCGGTGTCGTGGAGGTCGCGACCAGCCTCGACGGGCGTGTCGTGTCGTCCCGGCCCACTGCGGTCGACGGGCACGCCGCGGTCGA
>JBOGDU010000344.1:0-3651 GCA_050743145.1 Jiangellaceae bacterium
TAGCAGTGTGGCGATTGCGGAATCCTGTAAGTGCGGCATGACCTGCCGGAGGGCGCTGGCGTGCTGGGCGAGCCGCTTGGTGATCGTGTGCGCGGTTCCAGCGCCCTCGGGAACGGCCTGCGGCGGCCCAAGACCGCACGCCACGTACAGACAACCCAACGACGCCGACCGTTCCGACCCCTTCGGGTCGACGCCACGGATTGTGGTGGCGAATCCCTGCTCGTTCTTCCACGCCCAGTACTTGATGCTGATGTGCAGGCCCGGGCGGTGGTAGACAAGCCCACCGTCAGTTCGCTCCGGTTGCTCGAAGTCCCAGTCGTGGGTGAGGAACGCGAACGCGCTCTGGCCGCGCTCCCAGATCAGCTCCCCGGGATCTAACCGCCTGCCCACGCCGACAGTCTGCCGGACCGGCACACGCAATGACCTAGAGCCGATCGATGGGCGGCCAATCGCACGATCACCCGAGGTCGGCACGCACCTCCCGGCGAACGCGCACCTCGCGGCAGAAGCGGAAGGTCGATCAAGGCCAGCAACGTGGTGGGCCGGCACGCGCTGGTGGAAATCGCCGACTACTTCACGAACGTTCGCGTGGTCTCGCGGCCCGATTCAAGATCGAGTACCACAGCTGACCGCACTGGCCACCTCGAATCCCGGGCCGCCCGATGGAATGGTGGCTCCGGCCTAAGGATCGTCTCGTAAGTCGACGGGGTGTAACAACTGCGTCGCACTGGTCTTGCCGGAGCGCGGTTCGACGAAGGTGATCGTCACCGTCTTGACGGTAAGCCGGGGCCGCCGCGTGATCACCAGGACGGCGATCCACAACTATTTGACGCTTCTCCCAGATGAGTGGACCATGGCAAAGTCTGATGCGGACGACCCGGTCCAGGAGGATCGTATGGTTCGTCGCCTGCTGGTTGGCCTGATGGCCGCCGGGCTGTTGCTTGCCGGGGGGCCTCCTGCCTTCGCCGAGCCGCCCGTTACCGAGACGATCCAGCACAAGAACCTGGTCGATACATTCGTGGACGTCCTCCCGAGCTGCCAACCGGGTGGACCGCTCTACACCTTCACGGTCACCATCAACCACGTTGAGCACAGCACCACATTTGCTGATGGCCGTATCCACGGAGGGGTCACCCAGACCGGCACCTTTGTCGCCGTGCCGCTTGCCGACCCGAGCCTGCCGACCTACACCGGCACCTTCGTCGTGCACAATGGCTTCACTATCCAGAACGGCCCAACTGTCAATACCTTCACCTACAGCGCGCACGGCACGGGCTCGGACGGCTCGACTTTCGATACCCACCTCACGCTACACATCAACGTTCCGCCGGCCGCTCCGATCAACGAGTTCTTCCGCTGCCATTGACCTTCTGCCGCACGAGATCGAGATCGATCCCGACCCCCTCGCCCTGGTGGCGATGTTCGCCGGCTACCTGAAGGACGGGCCGCGCCACGATTAGCATCCCCCTGTGATGCCGCGGCCGCTGCGGGCCTCGGCTGTAGCCCCAGGACGCTGGTCAAGCGGATCAAGTACCTGCAGGCCCGGCTGGACTGCGCCGGGTGCCCGGCGTGACGGCTGGTCGCTGCACGGGCCGCGCCGAACACGACTGTCCACGCGGATAGTCAGCAGAGACGAAATGGACCTACTGCGGAGTTGATCCCGACCGTGACCGGCAAAGCTCCACCGATGCACCGTCGGGTGACGCGCCGCGACCAGCGATGGAGTCTCCGATGACGGTCACCCGGCGAGCCTGGCAGCGGCCGGGCTGGGCACCGACGAGGCACCAGCCACGCGTGCCTACTCGTAGCCCGCTCCCCCGGTGCAGGGCCGAGGAGCGGCACGGCGGACCGCTGTACATGTTGGCCTACGACCCACTTCCAGGCTGACCACGGTGCGGTGCTCGGACCTGCACGGTCGCTGTCATCGGGCTGGACGGCGCGACGTCTTCGGTGGCGTCGGGTGTCGGGGAGACTGAGGACGTGCCGAGGGGTCTGTACAGCCTGCGCGACCAGGTCGGGACGGTGGTCGCGTTTGAACGGTTCTCCTGCGCGCCGGGTCCGGCGGGCTGGCGCTACAACGCGCAGGTGCTCGCCCCCGACGGCCGCACCCCGACCGGGTTGGTCGACGTCACCACCGATGCCTCCGGGTTGCAGATCCGTGTCGAGGTGCGGGCCGGTGGTTGGGTTGTGCGCGGCGGCGTCGCTGACGGCGAGACGGTGTGGGTCCGAACCGGGGCATCGGGCGAGGACGCCGGTGAGGACACGGCCCCGGCAGCGGGGTTCACGGGCCGGTCGCCGGGGTTCCTCGTGGCGGTCGCGCGGCTGCTGGGGCTTCGCGTCGGGGGGTCGTCGCGGGTACGGCTGGTCGCCCTCACCGAGCCGGCGCTCGCGCCGGTTTGGTTTGCGTCTGAGTTCGTGCACCAGATCGGTTCCGAAATACCCGGCCGTGGGGCGGCGCGCCTGATCCGCCTGGAGGCTGTTCATGGTGTCCGATCCGAGCATGCGGCTGGGGAGGACTCGCCGACGGTTGTCGCCGAGCGAGAAGTACGAGATGTGGGTGTCGGTGTTGACCGGACAGGCCACCCAGCGCGAGGCGGCCGACCGGTACGGCATCGACCGGTCGACGGTGGTGCACACCTGCCGGGTCGCCCGGCAGGGCGCGTTGGACGCGCTGGCGACCTCGGTGCCGGGCCGGCCGGGGCAGTCGGCGGAGCAGGCCGCGCTGGCGCGTTCGCAGGCGGAGATCGAGCGGCTGCGGGCGACGGTGACCGAGCAGGCGGTCGCGTTGCATCTGCAGGAGGGAAAAGCGCGTTGGGACTGAGCGCCGGCCCGGTCCCGCCGCGGGTGGAGGCCACCGTCAAGGCCGGCCTGCTCGATCTGCTCGACCACGCGGCCGGGCACGGCTGGTCGGCCCGGCGGGCGTGCGTGCTGCTCGGCCTCGAGCATGCCAGGGCGAGCCGGTGGGCCGAACGCCGCGCCGGCGGCGACCTCGACGACCGCCGTCCCGGAGGCGGTGTGCTGCACGCGATCCTGCCGGCCGAGCGGGCCGCGATCCTGGCCCTGTTCGAGGACTGGGCCGAGACCGACCGTTCGCACCGCAAGCTCGCGCACCGCGGCTCCCGGCTCGGGCTGGTGCACGTCAGCGAATCGACCGTGTGGCGGGTGCTGGCCGAGCACGGCCTTGTCCTGCCAGCGAAACCGGCCCGTGAGCCGGCCGTGCGGACGCCGTGGCCGGCCTGGGTGGCGTGGAAGCCGAACAGCATCTGGTGTTACGACTTCACCCACTTCACCGCCGCCCGACGGGTCACGCTGGCGATCATCGACGTGGTGTCCCGGCGCTGGTTGACCACCCTGGTCTCCGCCGAGGAGACCTCGCTGCAGGTCGAGGTCGCGTTCACCGCCGCGCTGGCCGAGACCGGCCTGGAGGAGCTGCTCGACAGCCGGCTGCTGCAGGCGCTGCGCCGCGGCGAGACCGACGTCGACGACCTGGACACCGAGCAGCTGCCGGTGCTGCTGGCGATGAGCGACATTCATACTGCGTAACGCCGGAGCCCGGCCACCGCTGCTGGTAGTCCGATTGGAGCAGATCGTGGTGACTCCTTGCCTGTTGATAGCGGCGGGGGTCGGGCACCGCACTACGGGACGCGCGCC
>JBOGDU010000345.1:0-11340 GCA_050743145.1 Jiangellaceae bacterium
TCAGCAGGACGGCGTGCTCCTGGTCGGCCGTGCGCCGGGTGTGGAAGGCACGCTCGCCACGCCAGGCCGGAGTGCCGACCGACCCCGCCCGCAGCAGTTCGGCGAGCCGGTCGTGCAGACGTTTGCGTGCACTCCACCCGGCTCGATGGCTGTCGAGCAACTCGTCCTGGGAGCGCGACCAGTCGACCGTGACCGGGTCGGCCGGGTCCTCCAGGCGCCGGTAGGGGTCTGGCACGGTCCTGCCGTGCAGGACGTCGACGTCGTCGCCGCGGGGCGCGGGCGGGTAGGTCACGATGGCCGACTCTAGGGCGCAGGCGGCATGCTTGAGGGATGAGCCAGCCGCAGATGCGCGTGTCGATGCCCGACGAGCAGGTGCCCGGCGTGTACGCGGACTTCGTCAGCGTGTGGCACACGAACGACGTGTTCACCTTCGACTTCGCGGCGCTGGCCCGGCCCCCGTCGGTGGTCGAGGACGAGGACGGCAAGCGCGTCGCGACGGCGCAGGCCCAGATCGTCGCGCGGATCCGGGTGCCGCCGAGCCAGGTGTTCGAGATCATGAAGGCCCTCGAGCGGCAGTTGACCGGGTGGGAGCAGGAAGTTGGCCGGCGGCCCAAGCCGGCGCCGCCCCCCGACGAAGGCGGCCCCTGAAAGGTCGAGGGCGTCTCCGCTTGGACAGACCGCGGGCGACGAGCGTCAGTACCTCGCGTTTCCCGTTCGGTCATCCGCGCCAGACGCGTCACGAGCTCCGTGGACGGCTGGACGAGGTGCAGGTGCTGCCCGATCAGGCGACGCGTCACGCTGGGTGCGAGCAGCGCGTCGCCGGCTGCGATCGTGCGCACCGCCGCGTACGGAGGTCCTCGACGGCGTGACCGACGTGCTTCCAGGCACACGATCAGCGCCCAAACGGATGCAGACGTCCAACTGAGACGGGCTCGTCTCCGGCCGCCCAGACAGTCACAGCGCTGGTGATCTTCGCCACCCTGCTCGGCAGGGATGGCGTCGGCCTTGCTTGGCACCCCCGCCCGCGCCGTCCACGACGAGGAAACCGAAGCGCCACGAACCAGCCGGCCCCCCGCGTCCCAGCACCGAGTGCTACCGACACCTGACGACGGCCGCTGCGAACTTGATCGCCTGGCCGCCGTTTCCATGACCGCAGCCACAGCTGCGTGATCGGTGTTTGCCAGGCTACATCGGCGATTCTTCCCCGTTCATGCTGTCGAGCAGTGCTCGGTACGCTCACAGGATGGCGCTGCTCGAGCGGCATGCGCAGTTGGCTGAGCTGGCAGCGGCGCAGCAGGACGCAGCCACCGCTCGGGGCAGCCTGGTGCTGGTCACCGGCGAGGCGGGCGTGGGCAAGACTGTGCTCGTCCAGCGGTTCGCCGGGCATTCCAAGGCGCGGGTGCTGTGGGGGTTGTGCGACGACCTGGTGACGCCGCGGCCACTGGGTCCGTTCCGTGACATGTTCGCTCACCTGAACACTCAGCCCGATCTCGCGGCTTTCCTGGACGCGGTCGTGAAGGACCTGGCCGGGCACACTTACCCGACTGTCGCCGTCGTGGAGGACGCGCATTGGGCGGACCGGGCCACGCTGGACGCGATCCGGTTCCTTGGTCGCCGGATCTCCCGGATGCGGGCGCTCCTCGTTGTTACGTACCGGGACGACGAAGTGCCCGCCGACCATCCCCTGCGCCTGACGCTGGGCGCTGTCTCGGCCGGCGACACCCGGCGAGTGCGGCTTGCTCCACTCTCTGAAGCTGCGGTGGCCACCTTGGCCCGCGGCAGCCGGGTCGACGCAGGGAAGCTGTACGAGCTCACCGGTGGTAACCCGTTCTACGTCAGTGAGTCGCTGGCGGACCCGGAGTCGTCGGTGCCGCTGTCGGTGCAGGACGCGGTAATGGCGCGGGTAGGGCGGCTCGGCGAGCTTGGTCGCGCATGTGCCGAGCTGGTGTCAACCATTCCGGGTGCCGCCGAACTGTGGCTCTTGGAGGCGTGTGAGGTGTCCGATGGTCTCGACGAGGCGGTCCGTCTCGGCGTGCTCAGGCCGGGCAGGGACGTCGTGACGTTCTCGCACGAGCTGGCCCGGCGTGCAGTGGAGCAGAGCCTGGCCGCAGCGCGCAGGGAGCACGTCAACGGCCTCATCCTCGATGCGCTCGCGGCACGGGACGCGGATCCGGCACGGCTGACACACCACGCGGTGCAAGCCCGGCGCGCTGCGGCGGTGAGCCGTTATGCGCCGCTCGCCGCGCAGCGAGCGGCCGCCATTGGCGCTGACCGCGAGGCGTTCGAGCACTACCGGCGGGCGCTCGATCATGCCGAGCGGTATCCGACCTTGGAGCTGCTGGATCTGCTGGACACCACCGCCCGTTCGGGCTTGCGGTCGGCACAGATCGACGACGCGTACGCGCCCGCAACTCGGGCGGTCGGGCTGTGCCGCGCGTCCGGCGACCAGGTCCGCCTGGGCGGGTCGCTATGCCTGCTCTCCGAGATCGAATGGTGCAGGGGAAACGGCAGCGGTGCGCAGGCCGCGGCAGACGAGGCGATCGCCGTACTCGAGGGCATCTCCGCTGGTACGGAGGAGCTCGTCGCCGCGTACGCGCAGCAGGCCAGACTGGCCATGCTGGACCATCGCATCGACGCCACTCTCGCGTGGGGCGAGAAAGCCTTCGCGCTGGTCGGTCAGCGTGCAGGTGCCGCGCCGCCGGCAGACCTGTTGGTGACGGTCGGGACCGCACGAGTGCAGCGCAGCGCCGACGATGCCGAGATGCTGGTAGAAGCGCTGCACACGGCCCTCGACGGGCATCATGTCCATGCGGCGTCTCGTGCGTATATCAATCTCGCCGATGAGCGGACTCTGCACATGCGGTACGGCGATGCTCTTCGATTCATCGAGGATGGCCTCACCTACCTCGAGACACACGACCTGCTGGCGGCCATCGACCACATGCTTGCGGTACGAGCACGGTGGCACCTCGACCAGGGGAGGTGGTCGGAGGCGGAGCGGGACGCTGCCCAGACGACCGATGCCGAAGCGCCCAGCCGCACTATGACGGAGTTGGTCATCGGGCTGATCCGGGCCAGGCGGGGCGATCCGTCGGCGGCGGCGACGCTGGACAACGTTGCCCGCCGCGCGGAAGCGGCCGGCGAGGCACAACAACTCGTGCCGGTCGCGCTGGCACGCGCTGAGCTGGCTTGGCTGGCTGGAGACCATACCGGAGTCACCGCGGCACTCGAGCCCGTGCTCCCCATAGTTCTCCCGTCCGGCTGCAGCCGCTGGATCGGTGAGGCCGCGCTCTGGCAACACCGCGTGGGAACCCTCGATGAGACACCCGACGGTGCGGCGGAGCCCTACGCCCTCCAGATCGCCGGTCGCTGGCGAGAGGCCGCTGCGGCCTGGGCGGCGTTGGATCGCCCTTATGACCAGGCCGACGCACTCGCCGATGCGCCCGCGCCGGAGCCGCTACTGGAAGCGCTGACGATCCTCGACCGGCACGCAGCGATGCCGAGAGCGGCGATGGTGCGCCGCCGACTCACCGAACTTGGAGTGGGGTCCGTACCCCGCGGACCTCGTGCGCCGACCCGGGCCAGCCCGGCCGGCCTGACGCCTCGCCAGACCGAGGTGCTTACCCTGCTCGCGGACCAACTGACATACCAGGCCATTGCCGACCGGCTGCACGTCTCGATCAAGACCGTAGACCATCACGTGACCGCCATCCGACACAAGCTTGGCGCAGGCACTCGCGACGCCGCCGTCGAGGCCGCCCGCCGGCTCGGGATTCTCGCCTGACGCCGCTGTCCCGTGGCGCCGATCCGACGGCCGGAGCTGGCTGGATTCGGTGAGTCTCACGGTACCTCTTCGGAGTCCGCGAGACTTGCAGATTTCGACAATTAAGGAGGTAATGCAGGCAGCGTCGTCAAGAATAGGGTCCCCATTTCGGCGGTCGGTGCACCCCACATCTTCCCAATGCGCTCCCTATGCAAGGGCATTGTCGGCAGCAAAAGTGCAGGGTAAAGGGCGGTTGTGCCTCCTCATTGGGACGCGGGCGGCCCTCGGCCCGTCACGTGTGGCAAGAATGAACCGTCCCTCGATGGCATCCGTGTGACGCAGGAGTGACACATCTCTACGTCTTCTCGGAGGAAGCGATGACGTCACGAATAACGTCGAGAATAACGTCGCTGGGCGTCAGCCTGACACTTGCCGTGGCAACCGTCATGATCGGCGCCAGCCCTGCGCCGGCCGCGCAGGGCACCGTGCCCGACGTGCCTGCGAACCTCCGCGTCATCGACCTGCAGTCAAACACCGTGACCGTCGCGTGGGACCCCTCGGCCAAGGCAACGGACTACGTGGTGAACCTGTACGGTTCCTACTGGTATGCAATCGAGACGGTCGCGACCGAGGAGACGACCCAGACGTTCCACGTCTCGCAGGGCACGAGTTACGGCGTCGCAGTCCGTGCGCGCGGGCCGGGTGGTCCGTCGGCGCTCACCGACCGGATCGACTTCACCACTCCGGTCGATGAGGACAACCCGGCAGTTACCGCACCGGCCCACCTACGAGCCGATGTAGGTGCCACTGAAGTCACCGTGGACTGGGATCCCTCGACCAGCGAGGCTGGTGGGGTTTCGTACACGCTCCTGCTGGAGTACAGCTACCACCGAAAATGGTTCCAGACCAACGAACCAACCATGACATTCGCCGTTGGCCCGAGCACGAGTTACGAAGTGCGCGTCCAGGCAAGTGACGCGGCGGGCCGGCTGTCGGCCTGGTCGGATCCGCTCGAGTTCACGACCCCAGATGTGCCCCCGCCGAGCACGCCGGAGAACCTGCGGGCGACCACCTCACCTGGGAGCGTGACGGTCGAGTGGGACCCCTCGACCGCTGAGCTCGGCGTGAAGGACTACCAGGTGACCTTCGGTGGGCTCACTCGCCTGACCGTGGAGACGACCGCGACCTTCGCCGTTCCGCCCGGTGGGGAGTTCACGGTGACGGTCAAGGCGCGCGACAACGCGTTTCGTTGGTCGGCCCCTTCGGATCCGGTCGAGGTCACCGTGGCCCCAGCGGAAGACTGGGAGCCACTGACCGCTCCCGCCAACCTGCGGGCTTCGGACGACCAGCAAGGAGGGGTCGTATTCGAGTGGGACGCGGCCACCGGCGGGCTGGGACCCTTGACCTATCTCCTCTACCTGGATGGCACCGAGATCGAGAGCACTCAGGACCTCCACCTGCAGTCACCCTACTTCGTCGCATGCTCAAACGACTGGCAGACCCGGGCGTCGTTCGTCGTCACCGCTCGCTCTCACGGCGTCGAGTCCGCCGCCAGCAACCCCATCACACTGTGCTTCGCCTAGGAGAGGCCGTAAGCAAGCTAGCCATTCTGGTGCTGACGTGTGCGCTGCCGCTGATGCTCGCCACGCCATCCCAAGCAGCTCCGCCTGAGCACCAGACCATCCGTTCAGCTCGGTCGTAGAAGGACATGTCAATGCGTGCGACCGGACCCTGAGGTGGGATATCGAGGGCATCGCGCAGGTGACCACCTACCTCGACAGCGACGACAAGGTCGTCAAGACGTTCGCCAAGATCTCCGAACTGAACACGATCACCGACGTGGACAACAACGTCACGGTCCGGGAAGGGCCCGACGCCTTCACGCAGGCCATCACGTTCAACGACGACGGCACTCAGACGGTCGAGATCAACGGCCTGTCAGTGAACGTCGTGGGCGGTGTGAACAGGGTTGTCGACTGGCCTCACGGCGGTGGGAATCGAGCACCACAACTCCACTGATCACGGCAGGGTGGCTGTGTTCGCACCGCAGATCACGACGACCACGGTGTCGCCGGGTCGAGGCACGAACGCACCGGTGAGCAGCCCGGCGCAGGCCACGGCCCCGCCCGGTTCGGTGGCAATGCGGCAGCGCTCCCAGAGGACGTGCTGAGCATCGACGATGGCCTCGTCGGGGACGCTGCGCACGCCGATCCCCGCCTCTCGGAACACCTGGAAGCCGATGTGGCCAGCCCGGCGAGCACCCGTACTGTCGGCCGCAATCCCGCCGACGTCGACGTCCACGGGACCGCCGGCACGCAGCGCGGCCGCGAGCGTGGGGCACGAGTCCGGCTCGATCGGCACGACGGACGGCCCACCGTCCCGACACGCGAGGGTCACACCCGCGGCCAGTCCACCGCCGCCGACGGTGACGAGCACCGCGGACGCGTCCGGCACCTGCTCGCGTAACTCTAGTCCGAGCGTGCCCTGACCGGCAACCACTGCCGGCTCGTCGTATGCGTGCACGCTTGTCACATCGAGATCCGCCGCATACGTCTGGGCCGCGACCATGGCTTCGTCGTAGAAGCCGTCGACGACATGCACCTGCGCCCCGTAGGACGCTATACGTGCAGCCTTGGCAGGCGGCGATGTCGCGGGCACGAATATGGTCGCCGGAACGCCGAGACGGGCAGCCGCCCATGCCACCGCGGCACCATGGTTGCCGCCCGACGCGGCCACGACACCGGCCGGCGGAATGTCCCGGGTGAGAAGCGCATTGAGCGCACCTCGCGGCTTGAAGGAGCCGGTGTGCTGGGTGTGCTCCAACTTGAGGACCACCCGGGCAGCAACACCGAAGTCGTCGCCGCGCAACTCGAGAATCGGAGTACGGCGGATCTTCCCGTCCAACCGGATGGCCGCGGCCTGAACGTCGGCCGTGGTGGGCGCCTCTGCAGGCGGCGAGGTCACGCTGGGATGTTAACGATTGCCGCGATCTCGGCCGGTGACCTGACGTCCCAGCCTATGGCTGGCCCCTACAATCGACGGTGCACGGAGGCCGTGGAGACGACCGTGACCGATGATGGTAAGGCGGACCTCGCAGTAGGACTGATCCGGACTCGGGGCGCCGCCGATCGTCCCGCGGAGGAAGGTGTCGGCATCCTCCCGCACGTCGCGGAGGTCACCGCCACCATCGAGAACGTCGGGGATGGCCTCGCCGGTGAGACGACCACGCGCTTCTGGGTGCGGGGCGCCGACATCGACCGGGAACTGCGGATCGTCCACACCCCTGAGTTGCTTCCCGGCGACGAGATAGAGGTCACCGCCCTCTGGGACGTGCGCGGCAGGCAAGGCACGTACGTGATCACCGTGACAGCAGACGCGTTCTCACAGATCGACGAGGTTCGAAAGGACAACAACTCGGCGACGGCCCGCGTCGCGGTTCTGGGCACCCGCGTCGAATTGGTCTAGCGATCGAGCGGCGCTCTGGAGCTTGACGTATTCGAACATATGTTCGACAGTGGGGTATGACCGTCCCCGCGCTCCGCGACTCTCCGGCCGGGTCAGGATCTCCGGACACCGAGGCAGGACTGTTGCCGGTACTGCCGGCGCTGCGGGGCCTGCTGCCCGGGCTGCGCCGGGGTCAGGTGGTGTCGGTCGACGAGGTCGGGGCGCTGGCGACGGCGCTGATCGCGGGTGCGTCGGAGGGGGGCGCCTGGTGCGCGACGGTCGGCCTGCCCGAGTGCGGCATCCTGGCCGCCGCCGGGTCCGGGGTGAGTCTGGATCGGCTGATTCTGGTCGACGAGCCGGGGCAGCGCTGGGCAGAGGTGGTGGCCGTCCTGCTGGGCGCGGTCGAGGTGGTGGTGCTGCGGCCGCCTGCCCGGCCGTCGGTGACCGAGGTGCGGCGGCTGAGCGCGTTCGCGCGGCGACACGGTGCCGTACTGGTGGTCGCCGGTGTGCCGTGGGAGGGCGCGCAGGTGCGGCTGCGGGTGGTCTCGTCGGTGTGGACGGGCCTGGGCGACGGCCACGGGCACCTCCGCAGCCGGCGGGTGCGGGTGGTCGCCGAGGGCAAGGGCCGCCCCCGGGCGGAGTGGCTCTGGCTGCCCGGACCCGACGGTGCGGTCACGCCCGCCGGTCTTGCCGCGGTCGACGATCACGAGCCCGCAGTCGAGCTGTCGGTGGCCGGATGAGCGGCGCGCGGACGCTGGTGGTGTGGTGCCCGGACTGGCCGGTCGTCGCCGTCGGCGCCGATGCCGGCACGCCAGCCGCGGTGGTCTCCGGCGGTCGGGTCATCGCGTGCACCGCAGCCGCCCGGACGGCCGGGGTCCGGCGTGGCCAGCGGCTGCGCGACGCCCAGCGCCACTGCCCGGCACTGGACGTCCACGCGGAGGACCCCCGGTGCGAGGCCCGTCATTTCGAGCAGGTGGCGGCGGCGGTCGAGTCGTTCTGTCCCCGGGTCGAGGTGGTGCGGCCGGGCTTGTGCGCGGTACCTGCGCGCGGGCCGTCGCGCTACTTCGGCGGCGAGCAGGCGGTGGCCGACCTGGTCCGCGACGCGGTGGCCGCGCTCGGCGTCGACTGTGCCGTGGGCGTCGCCGACGGCGTGTTCGCGGCTACGCTGGCCGCGCGGCAGGAGTCGGCCGGAGCGGCGGGTGCCGGTGCCGGTGTGGTGGTCCCGCCGGGTGCGACGGCCGGGTTCCTGGCTCCGCACCCGGTCTCGACGCTGGGGGTGGCGCAGGTACGGCCCGACACCGCCGCGGCCCGGGCGGAGGCAGACTCACTGGTCGAGCTGGTGGGCCTGCTCGTCCGGCTGGGCATCCGCACCCTTGGTGAGTTCGCCGCACTACCCGCCGGCGACGTGCTGACCCGGTTCGGGGCCGCCGCCGCTGCGGCGCACCGTCTCGCCGGTGGGCTCGAACCCCGCCCGCCGGCCACCCGCCCGCCTGGGGAGGACCTGGCCGCGTCGATGACCCTCGACCCACCGGTCGAGCAGTCCGAGCCCCTGGTGTTCGCCGCCAAGAGCCTGGCCGACCGGTTGCACTCCGACCTCGCCGCCCGGGGCCTCGCGTGCGTCCGGGTCGAGGTCGAGGTGGCGACCGAGGACGGACGCCGGCGTTCGCGGTTGTGGCGGCACGACGGCCTGCTGTCCTCGCGGGCCGTGGCCGAGCGGGTGCACTGGCAGCTCGACGCCTGGCGTACCGGTGAGCCCGGCGACCCCGACGCGCTCGTCGGCGGGGTGGTGCTGCTGCGGCTGGCCCCCGACCAGGTCGTCGCCGACGCCGGTCGCCAGCTCGCCCTGTGGGGGCAGAGCATGGTCGACGACCGAGTCGAGCGTGCGGCCACGCGGATCCAGACCATGCTCGGGCACCCGGCCGTGACCAGGCCGGTGCTCGCCGGTGGTCGCGGGCCGGGTGAGCAGGTGCTTCGCGTCCCCTGGGGCGACCGACTCGAGCCGCGCCTGCCGGCCGACGGGCCGTGGCCCGGCCGGGTTCCCGACCCGGCTCCCGCCGTCGTGCCCCCGTCCCCGCTGCCTGCCGTGGTGTCCGACGCGGGTGGGCGGGTGGTCTCGGTCAGCGGGCGAAGCGAGGTCTCGTCACCCCCTGCCTGGCTTGCGGTGGCAGACGGATCTCCGGTGGCCGTGACCGGCTGGACCGGTCCGTGGCCGACGCTCGAGCACTGGTGGGACGTCGTCCTGGCCCGGCGGCGGGCCCGCTTCCAGCTGGCCACTGCCGACGGGCGGGCCTGGCTGCTGCTCGTCGACCGGGGCCGCTGGCTGGTCGAGGCCGCCTACGACTGACGCTGATCACCGGAATGCGGACTTCGGTCGCGAACTCGATCTTGGCGACGCGGAGCGCTCGGCGCCGACCTGATCGAGGTCGGCACCTCGGTGGATTCAGCGCAGCTTGCTGAAGAACTCCCGGACGTCGTCGACGAGCAAGTCGGGGGCCTCCATGGCGGCGAAGTGGCCGCCGCGGTCGAATTCGGACCAGTGCACGATGGTGTGTTCGAGCTCGAGCGTGCGCCGGATCGACACGTCCAGGGGGAACACCGCGACCCCGGTCGGCACCGTGGAACGCTCGCTCGCGCCCCAGGCTCCGGCATGCGCGGTCTCGTAGTAGCTGTTGGCCGAGGACCCGGCGGTGCCGGTCAGCCAGTACAGCATCACGTTGGTGAGCAGCTGGTCCCGGTCCACCGCGTCCTCGGGCAGTTCGGCGGCCGGATCGGTCCACTCCTTGAACTTCTCCACGATCCAGGCCAACTGCCCGACAGGGGAGTCGTGCAGCCCGTGCGCCAGGGTCTGCGGCCGGGTGATCTGGATCATCGCGTAGCCGGACTGCTCGGTCTTCAGGTACTGCAGGTGCTCCAGCCGCGCCCGCTCGGCCTCGGTCAGCTCGGCCACCTCGTCCGGGTCGACCTCGGTGAACGCGGAGGGCCCGTTCGCGTGCACGCCGACGACCGCGTCGGGGTTGAGCCGGCCGAGCCCCGGGGAGATGACCGCGCCGGTGTCGCCGCCCTGCGCGCCGTAGCGGTCGTAGCCGAGCCGGTTCATCAGCTCAGCGAACGCCCTGGTCACCCGGTTGGTGTCCCAGCCGGCCTCGCCGGTCGGCCCGGAGAACCCGCTGCCGGGGATCGACGGGATCACCAGGTGGAATGCGTCCGCCGGGTCGCCGCCATGTGCCCTGGGGTCGGTCAGCGGGCCGATGACGTTCAGGAACTCCACGATCGAGCCGGGCCAGCCGTGGGTCAGGATCAGCGGCAGCGCATCCGGCTCTGGCGAGCGCACGTGCAGGAATTGGATGTTCTGCCCGTCGATCTCGGTGGTGAACTGCGGGTAGGAGTTCAGTTCCCGCTCGTGGACGCGCCAGTCGTAGCCATCGCGCCAGTACTCGGCCAGCCCTTTGAGGTAGCTCACCGGCACCCCGCGGCTCCAGCCGACATCGGGCAGGTCCACGGCCCACCGGGTCCTAGCGAGCCGGTCGCGTAGGTCGTCCAGGTCAGCCTGGGGAATGTCGATGGTGAAGGGCCGGATCTCGCTGTTGTTCTCCATATCGATAACACTAGGAGCCGGTTAGGTCAGCTTCGGTCCTAGGCCGATGGCAGACTTCACACCATGTGGGAGACTTCGGCACGGCTGCTGCGACTGCTCTCGCTCCTGCAGACCCGACGCGACTGGTCCGGCGCCGAACTGGCCAAGCGGCTGGAGATCACTCCGCGCACCGTGCGTCGCGACATCGACCGACTGCGCGGCCTCGGCTACCCCGTGCTGGCCACCGCAGGCACCGCCGGCTACCGGCTCAGTGCCGGCGCGGACCTGCCACCGATGCTGCTCGACGACGACGAAGCCGTCGCGGTCGCGATGGGCCTGCGCACAGCCGCCGGCGGTTCGATCACCGGCATCGAGGAGACCTCAGTGCGGGCCCTGGCCAAGCTCGAACAGGTACTGCCGTCCCGGCTGCGCCACCGGATCAACGCCCTGCAGTCGGTGACGGTGCCAATGGCCAACACCGGCCCCACCGCCGACCCGAGCACCCTCACCGCCATCGCCGCCGCCTGCCGCGACTCGCTGCGCCTACGCTTCGACTACC
>JBOGDU010000346.1:0-5948 GCA_050743145.1 Jiangellaceae bacterium
GGCCTCCTGCCCGAGCGGCGCGATGTACAAGCGGACCGAGGACGGCATAGTCCTCGTCGACCAGGACCGCTGCCGAGGTTGGCGGATGTGCGTGTCCGGCTGCCCCTACAAGAAGGTGTACTTCAACCACAAGACCGGCAAGGCCGAGAAGTGCACGATGTGCTACCCGCGGGTCGAGGTGGGATTGCCGACGGTCTGTTCGGAGACCTGCGTGGGCCGCCTGCGCTACCTCGGCCTGTTCCTCTACGACGCCGACCGCGTCCTGGAAGCCGCGTCGGTGACCGACGAGAAGGATCTGTACGAGGCGCAACTCGACCTCATGCTCGACCCGAACGACCCGGCAGTCCGGGCCGCCGCCCGCGCAGAGGGCATCTCCGAGGAGTGGCTCGACGCCGCCGTCCGCTCCCCGGTCTACGCGCTGGCCAAGACCTACCGATCGCCCTGCCGCTGCATCCGGAGTACCGCACGATGCCCATGGTCTGGTACGTGCCGCCGCTGTCACCCGTCGTCGACGCGCTGCGGGACACCGGCCACGACGCCGAGGACGAGGGCAATCTGTTCGGTGCCATCGATGAGCTGCGCATCCCGATCGCCTACCTCGCCGAGCTGTTCACCGCAGGCGACACCGCCGTCGTCGACGGCGTCCTGCGCAGGCTCGCCGCCATGCGTGCGTACATGCGCGACGTCAACCTCGGCCGACCGACCCGCCCGGACATCCCGGCCGGCGTGGGCATGGACGAGGAGCAGATGTACACGATGTACCGGCTGCTCGCGCTCGCGAAGTACGAGGACCGGTACGTCATCCCCACGGCCTACGCGGTGCCGGAGAACCTCCAGGGGCAGGTCGAGGAGACCGGCTGCTCACTCGACTTCGAGGGCGGTCCGGGCATGTACATGACCGGCTCCGGACCCTTCGGAGAGGCGTCCGGCACGCCGATGCCGGTGGCGGTCGAGACGTTCCACGCCCTGCGGGACCGGCAGACGGCCGATGCACCCGCCGACGTGGCCGAACCGGCCGTCCGGGTCAACCTGCTCAACTGGGACGGCCAGGGCCGACCCCCTGGTCTGTTCCCCCCTCAGCGGGGTGACGATCGGCGCGACGAGGGTCCGCCGTGAAGCGGATCGTCACGGCGTTGTCGCGTCGTGCCGGTCACGGTGCCGGCGCGCCGCCCGACCGGGTCGTCGTCTGGCAGTCGGCCGGCCTACTCCTCGCCTACCCGGACGGGGACTCGGTCGCCCGCATGGCGCTCGTCGAGGGAGCAGCCGGCGGGCTGCCCGAGCAGGTGCGCACACCGCTGCTCGCTGCGGCAGCGCACATCCTGGGTCGGCCGCTGATCGAGGCCCAGCAGGAGTACGTGCAGACCTTCGACTGGAAGCGCCGCCGAGCGTTGTTCCTGAGCTATTGGACCGCCGGCGACACTCGCAACCGGGGCCAGGCCATCCTGCGGTTCGCCCGGGTCTACCGGGCCGCCGGTGTCGTGCCGCCGTCCGACGAACTCGCCGACCACCTGGCGGTGGTGCTGGAGTTCGCCGCCACGGTCGACCCAGACGCGGGATACGACCTGCTCGCCGAGCACCGCACCCCTGTGGCGATGCTTCGCGACGCCCTCGCCGAGGCGCGTAGCCCGTACGCGCTGGTCCTCGGCGCGGTGTGCTCGACCCTTCCCGAACCCGGCCCGGACGACCTGGCCACCGCCCGCCGGCTGGCGGCGACCGGGCCGCCGGTCGAGGCGGTGGGCCTCGAACCGTTCCCGACGCCGCTGCCCTTCCCGACCGCTGAGGTGCCGAGGTGAGCGCGCTCGACGTCCTGCTGTGGGTCGCGTTGCCCTACGTGACGATCGCGGTTCTGGTGGTAGGGCTGTGGTGGCGCTACCGCTACGACCGGTTCGGCTGGACCACGCGGTCCTCGCAGCTCTACGAGCGTCGCCTGCTGCGCATCGCGAGCCCGCTGTTCCACCTGGGCATCCTCGCGGTCGTCGGCGGGCACGTCGTCGGCCTGCTCATACCCGCGGCGTGGACCGAGGCACTCGGCGTCTCCGAGACCGTCTACCACGCCTTCGCGATCGGACTCGGAGCCGTCGCCGGGTTCTGCACCCTCGTCGGCATGGCACTGCTGATCTACCGCCGCCGTACCACGGGCCCGGTTTTCATGGCGACCACGGTCAACGACAAGACGATGTACGTCTTCCTGGTCGCGGCCATCGCGACCGGCCTGCTCACCACCATGGTCGGCGCCGGTCTGGTCGGCGACGGCCACGATTACCGCGAGGACGTCTCCCCGTGGTTCCGGTCGATCTTCCTACTGCAGCCGCAAGGCGAGCTGCTGGCCGACGCGCCCCTGTCCTTCCAGCTGCACACGCTCGCCGGGATGGCGCTGTTCCTGATCTGGCCGTTCACCCGGCTGGTGCACGCGTTCAGCGCACCCATCGGCTACCTGTTCCGGCCGTACATCGTCTACCGCAGCCGTGACGAGGCCGGCGTCGGATCACGCGCACCACGCCGCGGCTGGGACCGCATCAGCTCCTGAGCGCCCGGCGGTCGGGTGATCGGAATCGTCGTGGTGAGTCCGGCGGTACCGCTTCTCGGCGCCGTCCCGCCGGCAACCGTCGGACTTGGCTGTCGTCACGCGACCCAAGGACGTGACCTCACGGGCCGGGATGCTCGTAGCCTGGACTGTGTGGCGAAGCACGGATCGGGCGAACGGTTGCCCCGAAAGCGATACGAGAAGGAACTGTTCCGGCTCCAGGCGCAGCTGGTGACGATGCAGGAGTGGGTGCGCGTTCGGAACGCCCGCCTCGTCGTCGTGTTCGAGGGGCGGGATGCGGCCGGCAAGGGCAGCACGATCAAGCGGGTCACCGAGTACCTCAACCCGCGGATCGCGCGGATCGTGGCGCTGCCGGCGCCAACTGAGCGCGAGCGTGGGCAATGGTATTTCCAGCGGTACGTGCAGCAGCTGCCCGCGGCCGGGGAGATCGTGCTCTTCGACCGGAGCTGGTACAACCGGGCCGGCGTCGAGCGGGTTATGGGATTCTGCACCGACGCGGAGTACCGGCGGTTCCTCCACCAGTGCCCGATCTTCGAGCGCATGATCGTCGAGGACGGGGTCCTGTTGCGCAAGTACTGGTTCAGCGTCAGCGACGCGGAGCAGGAGCGGCGGTTCCAGGCCCGCCTCGAGGACCCGATGCGGCGCTGGAAGCTCTCACCGATGGACCTGGAGTCGATATCGAGGTGGGAGGAGTTCTCGCGGGCGAAGGACGAGATGTTCGTGCACACCGACATCGCGGAGGCGCCCTGGCACGTCGTCGAGAGCGAGGACAAGCGTCGGGCCCGGATCAACATGATCGCCCACCTGTTGTCGACGGTCGACTTCCAGGAGGTGCAGCGCCCGCCCCTGAGCCTGCCGGCGCGGCCGAAGTCCGTTACGTACGACAGGCCAGCCCGGGAACTATTCACCTACGTGCCCGACCACGCAGCATCGCTGTCCGACCCCCGCTGAGCTCAGCACAGTCCGATGTCCCGGCCGGACGGGACGTTCGGCCCCTGGGGAAGGCCACCGAAAGGGGGACGTTCGTCCCCGCATCTCGGGACCGATGGTGCTGCCCGGGCACGCTCAGGCGGACGACTCTGGAGGCGTCACGAAGATCCGGAGAAGGAGGCAGTCATGAGCACCACTCGCAGCCGCGAGGACATCGGCCAGGGCGCAGCCGCGGTGGAGCGGGCGCCGACGCGGGTTGCCCCGCACGTCTGGGCAGTCACCCGTATCGCCCTGGGCTGGGTGTTCTTGTGGGCGTTCCTGGACAAGACGTTCGGCCTTGGCTACGCCACCCCGGCCGAGAACGCCTGGATCGACGGCGGATCTCCGACCAGCGGGTTCCTCGGCGGCGTGGAGGGGCCGTTCGCCGACTTCTTCCAGGGCCTGGCCGGAAACGCGTTCATCGACTGGCTTTTCATGCTCGCCCTGCTGGGCATCGGTCTGGCGTTCATCCTCGGCATCGGCATGCGGATCGCCGCAGCGTCGGCGGTCGTGCTGCTGGTCCTCATGTGGATGGCGGTGCTCCCCATCGCGAACAACCCGTTCCTCGACGACCACCTGGTGTACGCGCTCGTAGCGGTCGGCCTCGCTGCCACCAATGCGGGAGACACCTGGGGTTTGGGCAAGGCGTGGGCGGGCACGGATCTCGCGGCCCGCTACCCCGTCCTCAGGTAGCCGACGACAGCCCGCAAGGCCGGGTCTCGCACAGCGCTGCGAGACCCGGCCTTGTCGTCGTCTGTCCGGTCGTCGATTCTGGACGCTGGACATCCGCGGTGTCGTCGACGTGTCGACCACCATTCACCCATCGGGAGCTGCCTGATGCGGACCGACGATCCGGACGGAACGCCGCCGATTCCGCCGCCGGTCGTCTCCGGCGGGGGGACGGACCGCGCCGAGTTGGACGATCTGCTCAAGCAGTTGCTGGACCGGATCGGCGAGGTCGTCGCCACCCAGGACCGGCTGCGCGGCTTGCTGGACGCGGTGATCTCGGTCGCGTCCGAGCTCAGCCTGTCGGCCGTCCTCGACCGGATCGTGCAGGCGGCCTGTCAGCTCGCCGGCGCACGATACGGCGCGCTCGGTGTGCTCGATGGACCGGGCAAGCAACTCGCCGAGTTCCTCACCTACGGCCTCACGGCTGAGCAGCACAAGGCGATCGGCGATCTCCCGCACGGCCGGGGAATCCTCGGGCTGCTGATCGACGAACCCAGGCCACTTCGTCTCGAGCGGATCAGTGACCACCCGCAGGCGTACGGCTTCCCTGCCCACCACCCTGCGATGGCAACCTTCCTCGGGGTACCCGTCCGCACCCGCGACCGGATCTTCGGCAACCTGTACCTCACCGAGAAGCGGGGCGGCGGCGGCTTCACCCAGGCCGATGAAGACATCGTGGTTGCGCTCGCCGCAGCTGCCGGCGTCGCGGTCGACAACGCGCGACTGTACGAACAGGCCGATCAGCGTCGCCGGTGGCTGGAGGCAGCGAGGGAGATCACCGAGATGCTCCTCGGTGCGGTCGATCGCACCCAGGCGCTGCGACTGGTCGCCACGCGTGCCCGTGCGCTGATGCGGGCCGAGGTCGCGGCAGTCCTACTGCCCGGCGCCTCGCCAAGCGGCTTCACCGTCGAGGCCGTCTCGGGTGCCGACCCGGGCTCGGCAGCTGAGCTCGGACTGCCGTTCGACCACGTGCATGCCGCGACGGTGGTGCGCACGGGAGAGCCGCTGATGCTCGACGAGATACGCGGTGATCGGTCGCCACCGCCCGGCGAGGGCTGGCCGGCGCTCGGGGCGATGCTTCTGACTCCGATGGCCGGTGGCGGCGACTCCGGCGTGCTCGTCCTCGGATGGGCACCGGGCCTGAACCCGCGGATCGACGACGACGCGGTCGGTCTGCTGCATACCTTCGCCGACCAGGCCGGCCTCGCGCTGGAGCGCGCCCAGGCTCAGGCCGACCGCAGCCGCTTGGCGATCTTCGAGGACCGCGACCGGATCGCGCGCGACCTGCACGATCTCGTGATCCAGCGTCTGTTCGCCACCGGCCTGGGCCTGCAGAGCCTGAGCCGCGTGGTCGACGAGACCGCAGCCGAGCGGCTCGCTGCATCCGTGGCCGACCTCGACCAGACGATCCGCGAGATCCGGTCCACCATCTTCGGGCTTCAGGACCGCCACGAGGGCGACGACTTCCGCTCCGAGGTGCATCGGGTGCTCGCCGAGATGAGACCCGTCCTCGGTTTCCAGCCGCGGCTGGCCACGTCGGGTCCGGTGGGCGCCGGCGTGCCGGACGCCGTTCGCCCACACGTACTCGCCGTCCTGCGCGAGGCGCTGTCCAACGCCGCCCGGCACGCCTCGGCGTCGACGGTCCAGGTCACGCTCGACGTCGGAGCGCAGGTCACGCTCACCGTCCACGACGACGGTGTGGGTG
>JBOGDU010000347.1:0-6229 GCA_050743145.1 Jiangellaceae bacterium
GGAGAAGGCCGAGGTAGCCGCAACGGAAGCCGAACCCGAGAGCCCCGGACGTCTCGGGCTCGTACACGAGCGCGGCGTCGTTGAGCTTGAGTTTGTCGAGGGCCTCCCGCAGGTCGGGGTAGTCCGAACCGTCGATCGGGTAGAGCCCGGAGAACACCATGGGCTTGGGCTCGCGGTAACCGGCGAGCGGGTGCGTCGCCGGCTTGCCGGCGTTCGTGATCGTGTCGCCGACCTTCGACTGCCGGACGTCCTTGACCCCGGTGATCAGGTAACCGACCTCCCCGACGCCGAGGCCCTGGCTCGGCATCATTTCCGGTGAGATGACGCCGATCTCGAGCAACTCGTGCGTAGCCCTGGTGGAGAGCATCAGGATGCGCTCGCGGGGCGAGAGGTGACCGTCGATCACCCGGACGTAGGTGACGACGCCGCGATAGGTGTCATAGACGCTGTCGAAGATCATGGCGCGAGCCGGCGCGGCCGGGTCGCCCACAGGCGGCGGTACGTCGGCGACGATCCGCTCCATCAGCTCGCTGACCCCCTCGCCGGTCTTACCGCTCACGTGGAACACGTCGGACGGGTCGCAGCCGATCAGGTGTGCGAGCTCGGCGGCGTACTTGTCCGGCTGCGCGGCGGGCAGGTCGATCTTGTTGAGCACGGGGATGATGTGCAGGTCGTTCTCGAGTGCGAGGTAGAGGTTGGCGAGAGTCTGCGCCTCGATCCCCTGCGCGGCGTCGACCAGCAGGACGGCGCCCTCGCAGGCGGCCAGGCTGCGGCTGACCTCGTAGCTGAAGTCGACATGGCCCGGCGTGTCGATGAGGTTGAGGACGTGGGTGCTGCCGTCAGCGCTCGTGTAGGGCAGCCGCACGGCCTGGCTCTTGATCGTGATGCCGCGCTCGCGCTCGATGTCCATCCGGTCGAGGTACTGGGCGCGCATGGCCCGCCCGTCCACGACGCCGGTGAGCTGGAGCATCCGGTCGGCCAGCGTCGACTTGCCGTGGTCGATGTGGGCGATGATGCAGAAGTTGCGGATCAGCTCGGGCGGCGTCGTCGCCGGTGCCGGGGCGCTCGGGGTAGAAGGCACGGACTTCCTCGGCGGAAGGGACGGATCGCCGCCCATCATCCCACGGCATGCGTCGCCCACCCGGCGGGGCGGAGATCAGGCGGCGGCCTCGGGAACGGTCCCGCACGCGACATAGCCGAGCGTCGCCATCCAGAAGATCCCTTCCGCCTCCGCCCGGCGCAGCGCGGCGAACCATCGGTCTCGGAGCTCGGGCGGGATGATGCCCGCCTCGGGTGGGATCTGCTCGTTGAGGAAGGGGTAGACCGCCGCGGCGGCCGACGGTGCGGTGTAGGTGATCGCGTGGACGCGGACCTCGACGTCGACCAGGCCGGCCCGGACCATCCGCCGCCGCAGGGTGCGGCCGAGGTCGGGCTGCGGCGAGACCGCGCCCATCGCCGCGAGCACGGCCCCGGACAGGTCAGGATCGTCGACGTCGACGGCAACCGAGCGCCAGTCGGAGTCGAGCACGCAGACGATCCCGTCCGCGACCGTCACACGCACCAACTCGGCCAGGGCGGCGTCCGGATCGGCCAGGTGCTGGAGCACACGCTCGCTTCGGGACCGGTCGAACGAGCCGGAGGCGTACGGCAGGTCGGTCATGTCGGCGACCTCGTAGGTCACGCCGGCTCCTGCGTCGCGCGAACGGGCGGCATCGACCATCCGTGCGCTCACGTCGACCGCCGTGACGTCGCCGCCGAGCCCCACCGCGGCGGCGAGGTCGCGTGCGACCTCGCCGAGCCCGCAGCCCGCGTCGAGCACCCGCATGCCGGGCACCACGGCCATGAGCTCGTCGGCGATGGCCCGCCAGGCGCGGATCTCGGGCAGCGACGCGACGGCCTCGAGGTAGGCCATGATCTCGGGCGCGAAGGCCGTCCGATCGATGTGCGCGAACACCCTCCGTGGGTCGTCAGGGGTGATCGTCACGCGGGAATCATGGCACCGAGCGCGGACACCGGCCAGCAGAGCGGAACGCCGCCCTCGGTAGCCTTCCGACGTGCCCAGGCTGCGTGACATCGTCGACCAGATCGTCCGGTCGGCGATCCCGCGACCGCGGCGACGTCACCCGCCGCCCGAGCCCGCCGAGCCGGGCCGCAGCGGGCCGCACGCCACCACCCAGGCGCACGAGGTCGGCGCCGTCGTCATCTCGTACAACCCCGACACCGACGGCGACCCCGATCCAGGCGAGATCGTGTGGACCTGGGTGCCGTACGAGGAGAACGACGGCCGTGGGAAGGACCGCCCGGTCCTCATCGTCGCGCGCGAGCCCGCCGGAACCGTGCTCGGCGTCCAGCTGTCCAGCCAGGACCACGACGACGACCGGGAGTGGGTTCCGATCGGCGCGGGCGCATGGGACGGCGAGGGTCGCCGGTCGTGGGTCAACCTCGAACGGGTCCTGCGGGTGTCACCGCTGGGCATGCGCCGCGAGGCTGCCGCACTGGAACGCGAGCAGTTCGAGGTCGTGATCGCCCGGCTGCGCGAGCGCTACCGCTGGCGCTCTGCGTCCTAGCCGGTGCCGGTGATGTGCTCGGGCCGGACCGGGATCCGTGCGAGCGGGAGACCGGTCGCCGCCCGAACGGCGGCCACGATCGCCGGCGTCGACGAGATCGTCGGCGGTTCGCCGACCCCGCGCAGGCCGTACGGCGCGTGCGGGTCGGCCAGCTCCAGCACGTCGACGGCCATCGGCGGCATGTCGAGGATCGTGGGGATCAGGTAGTCGGTGAACGACGGGTTGCGGATCACCCCGTCGACCACCTGGATCTCCTCCATCAGAGCCAGGCCGAGCCCCTGCGCGGTGCCGCCGTGGATCTGGCCGAGCACGCCGTCCGGGTTCATCGCCTTGCCCACGTCCTGAGCGGTGGCGATCTCGACGACCCTGACCAGCCCGAGATCGACGTCGACGTCGACGACAGCGCGGTGTGCCGCGAAGGCGTACTGGACGTGCGCCGTGCCCTGGCCGTCCGGATCGAGCGCACTGGTGGGTCGGTGCCGCCACTCCACCGTCTCCTCCACGGCGGCGCCGTCGGCCAGGGCCGCGAACCCGCCGAGCTCGTCCACCCGGCGCCGAACCGCCCGGCTGGCCGCCCTCACCGCACCACCGGTGACGTACGACTGTCGGGACGCCGAGGTCGAACCACCGCTGCCGACCGAGGTGTCCGCGGGAAGGATCGTCACCTGCTCGAGACCTAGCTCCGTGCGCGCGATCTGCGCGACCAGCGTCACCAGGCCCTGGCCGACCTCGGCCGACGCGGTGTGGACGCTGGCCACCGGCTCCCCGCCGACCACCTCGACCCGCACGCGGGCGGTCGAGTAGTCGTCGAAGCCCTCCGAGAAGCAGACGTTCTTGATCCCGACGGCGTAGCCGGTGCCGCGGACCACTCCTTCGCCGTGCGTCGTGTTCGACACCCCGCCCGGCATCAGCCGCAGGTCGACGGCCTGGCCCGACGGCGGAGGCGGCAGCGGGGCGTCCTTGACGCGCTTGAGCAGTTCGGCGACGGGAGCGGCGGAGTCGACGACCTGACCGGTCGGCATCACCGAGCCCTCGCTCATCGCGTTCAGCAGTCGGAAGTCGACCGGGTCGAGCCCCAGTTCTGCAGCCATCCGGTCCATCTGCGACTCGTAGGCGAACGCCGCCTGCACGACGCCGAAGCCGCGCATCGCGCCACAGGGCGGGTTGTTGGTGTACACGCCCCAACAGTCCATGCCCACGTTGGGGACGTCGTACGGGCCCACTCCGAGGGTCGCGGCGTTGGCGACGACGGCCGGCGTGCTGGACGCGTAGGCGCCACCGTCGAGGACGACCTCGGCACGGACGTAGACCAGCCGGCCCTCCCGGGTCGCCCCGTGCTCGTAGTGCAGCTGCGCGGGGTGCCGGTGCACGTGGCCGAAGAACGACTCCTCGCGTGAGTAGACCATCTTGACCGGCCGGCCGGTGTACCGAGCGAGCATGCAGGCGTGGATCTGCATCGACAGGTCCTCGCGGGCCCCGAATGCGCCGCCCACGCCACCGAGTGTGATGCGCACCATCTCCTCGGGCAGCCCCAGGCAGGCGGCGACCTGGGTGCGGTCGACGTGCAGCCACTGCGTCGCCACGTAGAGGTCGACCGAGCCGTCTTCGGCCGGCACCGCGAGGCCGGACTCGGGTCCGAGGAACGCCTGGTCCTGCATCCCGACCTCGTAGTCTCCGGTCACGACGACATCCGCGGACGCCTCGGGGTCGCCGCGGCGGATCCGCAGGTGCCGGACCACGTTGCCGCCCGGATGAACCAGGAGGGTCTCCGCGGGGTCCGTAGCGCGCCTGGGATCGGTCAACGGCTCGAGCACCTCGTAGTCCACGACGATCCTCGACGCGGCCCGCCGGGCGGTCTCGGGGTGGTCGGCCGCGACGATCGCGACCGGTTCGCCATGGAAGCGGGCCGTGCCGTCGCAGAGCACCGGTTGGTCGGTTCGTTCGAGCCCGTAGTTCCGGCGGCCCGGCACGTCGTCGTGGGTGAGCACCGCATGGACACCGGGTGTCGCCAGGGCCGGGCCGATGTCGAGGGAGGCGATCCGGGCGTGCGGGTGCGGACTGCGCAGCGTGCTTCCCCACAGCATGTCCGCTGCCCACAGGTCGCTGGAGTACGCGAACTCGCCGGTGACTTTCAGGTTCCCGTCCGGGCGGCGCGCACTCTCGCCGACTCCACCAGCCGGTGCCGTGCGGCGCTCGGTGGTCGGTGCCGGCGTGGTCGTCGCCACCGCTCAGCCCGCCTTCTGCGCTGCCGCGAGGCGGACGGCGTCGAGGATCTTCTCGTATCCGGTGCAGCGGCAGAGGTTGCCGGCCAGAGCCTCGCGGATGTCGGCATCCGCGGGCTGCGGCATCCGCTCGAGCAGGTCATGGGCCGCCACCACGAGGCCAGGAGTACAGAATCCGCACTGGACCGCGCCGGCCTCGACGAATGCCCGCTGCACTGGATGGAGGTCGTCGCCGGTGCCCAGGCCCTCGACGGTACGGACATCGCGCCCCTCGGCCTGGCCCGCGGCCACCAGGCAGGAGCACACGACCTCGCCGTCGAGGTAGACCGTGCACGACCCGCACTCGCCCTGCTCGCACGCGTTCTTTGATCCCGGCAGGCCCAGCCGCTCGCGCAGGACGTACATCAGGCTCTCGCCCTCCCAGACGTCCTCGGCCTGCCGGCCCACACCATTGACGGTGACGGTCACGCGCACGGCAGCATCACACCCTCCGGTAGGCGTGCCATGCCCAGCCGAGCGTGCGACGTGCCATGACCGACAGGGTGTGGAGCCGATACCGGGCCGTTCCCCGGACGTCGTCGATGGGAGCCGCCGCGGCCACGACCAGGTCGCCGAAGCGGCGGGCGACCTCGTCGTCGAGCGGCCCGAGGTCGTCCCAGTCCAGTGCCGCGGCGGCGAAGTGCTCGGCCTCGACGGCGCGACGCGGGGTCGGAGCGGCCGAGCCGATGCCGGTGCCGACGCGCTGCTCGTCGGGGAACAGCGCGAGTCCGAACGACGACACGGCGATCACCATGGCGTTGCGCGTGCCGATCTTCGAGAACTCCTGGGGCCCGGTCGCTACCCGAACCAGGATCGACCTGATCAATTCGTCCGGAGCCAGCTCGTTGCGTTTCACCCCCGTGTAGAACTCGGACACCGGGATCTCACGCAGCCCACGGGTCGACTCGACCTCGACGACTGCTCCGGCGGCGAGCAGCGGCGGATGGGCGTCACCCGCGGGTGAGGCCGCGCCGAGGTTGCCGCCGATCGTCCCGCGGTTGCGGATCTGCGGTGAGCCTACGGTCCGCGACGCCTTGGCCAGGCCCGGGAGTCCGACATCGAGCTCGGAGATGACCCGGGTGTACGACACGCCCGCTCCCAGCCGGACGTGGTCACCCTCGTACGACCACGCGGCCAGGTCGTCCACCCGGGTCAGGTCGAGCAGTGCCTCCGGCCGGGACTGGTCGAAGTTCAACTCGACCATGACGTCGGTGCCGCCTGCCAGCGGCACCGCGTCCGGCCGTTCTGCCTTCGCCGCGAGGGCGTCTGCCCACGTCGACGGTCGCAGGAACTCCATGCCCGTACTCCCCATCGGCTGCAGCTAGTAGACCTCGCGCCCCAGCACCGGGCCATCCGCACGGAGCACGAATCACGGATCCGATCGGAGCCACCCGTTTGTAT
>JBOGDU010000348.1:0-4887 GCA_050743145.1 Jiangellaceae bacterium
CGAGAGCCCGCGTCAGCGGACCCGTGACATGGTCCTGCCCGACCAGGTCGGCGAAGCGGCCCGGGCGGTAGGTGCGGTAGAGCGCGAGCGAGGACACCCCAGGAACCCTAGCCCCACGGTCCGACGCATCGTCAGGTGACGAAGGACCCCCCGCGCACCCGGTAGAGCCCACCTGCCCTTGCTGCCTTCCGGCCCTGGGGGAGTTCAGCGGGGTGCCGCCGCGCGAGGGGTCGGCTGCCCAGTCTACGTACCTCGCCGCCGCGTCCGTGACGCCGTCCGTGGCCAGACTGGACGCGACTGGTGCGACTCGCCGGCGTGTCGTCTCCAACTGCGTCCAGTTTGCATGCCGCCCATCCCCGGCGAGCCCCGGAACGCCCGATTTCGGTGGATCACGGCCCTCGGATACCCTCGGCGGCGGAGGATTCGCCTAGTGGCCTAGGGCGCACGCTTGGAAAGCGTGTTGGGTTAACGCCCTCGCGGGTTCGAATCCCGCATCCTCCGCCATCGGACCCGGCGGTGCTACGAGCAGAGTTGCAGCTTGCGGGGTGCTAGCACGGCGGACCTGGCTGCCGTCAGCGACGGCGGCGGGTGCCGAACATTCCCCGGGAGATCTCGCGGGCCAGCGTCGTACCCGCGGACTTGAGGAAGCCCTCGAACGCCGACGACCCGAGCACCTGCTCGATCAAGCCGCCGCTCGCGGGAGGCGCAGACTTCTGGTGCGAACCTGACTCCTTCTTCGGCGTAGAGGCAGGGGGGTCGGGTGGCGGCACCGTGGGGGTCGGCAGTCGGCCGAGTATCTCGGCCTCGAGGCGCTGCTCCTCCGTCATGCCCGCGTACGGTGTGGACGCATCAGCCGGCGCCGAGCCGCCAGACGAGGAACCGGAGGGGGCCCGCGCCAGCGGTTCGCCGGGACCGGCGGCGATCTTCCCGGTCAACCGCTCGTACGCCGACTCACGGTCGACGGCCGCCGCGTACTTCGGCGCCAGCGGCGAGGCGGCGACGATCTCGGACAGCACCTCCGGCGCGGACGGCGCCATCAGCGACTGCGGCGCCGGCAGCATCGTGTAGGCCACCGGCGTCGGCGCGCCCTTCTCCGACATCACCGTGACCACGGCCTCGCCGATGCCGACGGTGGTCAGCAGCTCCTCGAGGTCGTACGACGACGTCGGGTACGTCCTCACGGTGGCCTTGAGCGCCTCGGCGTCGTTGGGGGTGAACGCGCGGAGCTGATGCTGGATCCGGCTGCCGAGCTGCGCCAACACGTCTTCGTGGACGTCCTTCGGCGTCTGGGTGACGAAGAAGACCCCGACACCCTTCGAGCGGATCAGCCGCACGGTCTGGATCAGCGCATCGGCGAAATCGCGGGACGCGTCCTTGAACAACAGGTGCGCCTCGTCGAAGAAGAACACCAGCTTCGGCTTCTCGACATCGCCTGCCTCGGGCAGCACCTCGAACAGCTCCGCCAACAGCCACATCAGGAACGTCGAGAAGAGAACGGGACGGTCCTGCACCCCGGGCATCTCCAGCAGGGTGACGACGCCACGACCGTCGGTCGATCGCATGAAGTGTGAGACGTCGAACTCGGGCTCGCCGAAGAACGTGCCGGCGCCGGATTCGGCAAAGTTGATCAGCTCACGCAGGATCACGCCCGCCGTGGGCTTGGCCAACCCACCGAGCTCCTCGAGATCCGCCTTGCCCTCGTCGGAGGTGAGGTGCTGGATGACGGCACGCAGGTCCCTGAGGTCGAGCAGAGGCAGGCCGGCCTTGTCGGCGTAGTGGAACACCAGGCCGAGCGAGCTCTCCTGGGTGTCGTTGAGCTGGAGCACTTTCGACAGCAGAGTCGGCCCGAACGAGGTCACCGTCGCCCGCACGGGGACGCCCGTCCCGGCATCGCCCAGGCGGAGCAGTTCGACCGGGTACGCAGTGGGATTCCAGTCCTGGCCGATGCCCTCGGCGCGGGCGGAGATCTTCTCCCCCGGCTCCCCCGGAGACGCCAGCCCGGACAGGTCTCCTTTGATGTCCGCCGCGAAGACCGGAACGCCGGCCGTCGACAGTTGTTCGGCCATGAGCTGGAGGGTCTTCGTCTTGCCCGTGCCCGTGGCGCCGGCGACGAGTCCGTGGCGGTTCACCATCGCCAACGGAACCCGCACCTTCACGTCGGCGAGAGGCGCACCGTCCACGACCAGGGCCCCGAGCTCGACGCACGGGCCCTCGAAGGTGTAGCCATCGCGTACCTCGGCGACGATGTCCGTCTTCGCCCCGGCCATCCGGCCTCCTGTGGAACGTCCCGGCGCTGTCTGACGGGCAGCCTAGCGAGGGGGCGGCGTACGGGCGCACCGACAGATCAACGGGACGGAGCCGCAGCTCAACCGAACATCGTCTCGCGAAGCGGCATCTAGAATGCGGCGCGTGATCTTCAAGCGTGTCGGGGACGGACGGCCGTATCCCGACCACAGCACCACCTTCCGCGCATGGTCGGAACTGCCACCCCGCCAGGTCCGGCTCGACGATCTCGTCACGACGAAACGCACGCTCGACCTCGATGCCCTGCTGGCCGAGGACTCGACCTTCTACGGCGACCTGTTCGCCCACGTCGTGGAGTGGCACGGCGAGCTGTACCTGGAGGACGGCCTGCACCGCGCGCTCCGTGCGGCGCTCCACCAGCGCCCGGTGATCCACGCCCGCGTTCTCACACTCGAGGGCGATTCGGGAGCGTCCCGACTAAACTCACAGGACTGACGGCGAACCAGCGGGAGGCCCCATGGCCATACCTCCCGACCGTTGGCCAGCGCCGCGCCGTCCGCCCGACAACCGTCACCAGCGGACCGCGATCACGCTGCTGCTGCTCGCCGTCTTCGTCTCCCTCGCCGGCTGGATCGCATGGAGCAGCCTCACCGACCCGTCCGACGCGGGCGAGGCCGACAGCGCCGCGCCCACCTGCCTCCCCGCTCCGACCACCACGCCTCCGGCGCCGGCCGACATCAGGCTCAACGTCTACAACTCGACCGATCGCAACGGCCTGGCGTCGAGCACGGCGGGCGCGATGCGCGAGCGGGGCTTCGCCGTCCTCGACATCGCCAACGACCCCCTGGGCAGGGAGATCACCGGTACGGCCGAGGTGCGGGCCGGCCTGGACAACCAGGCCGCCGCGAGCGTCGTGGTGGCTCAGGTGGCGGGCGCCGTCTTCGTGCCCGACGACCGGACCGACGACACCATCGACCTCGTCGTCGGTGTGGCCTTCGAAGCGCTCGCACCCGCCGGCGCGACGCCGGTGCCAGTGCCGAACCCGACCGGAACCGCGGCGGCCTTGCCGCCCTGCTGAAGCGTGCCGGGACGCACCTCGACAGAGAGGGTGGTCGGGCCACTAGTCGTCGGCTTCGCGTGGCTTGCGACGCAGCGGCAGGCCGAATCGATCGGGCTTGCCCTGCTCACCGAACCAGCCGGCCAACCTGCCACTGCGGCTGACGGCCCGGATCCGTTCCTCCGTCGCCTCTCGCAACCGGCGCGGCGCGACGATGAGCACCTCGTCGCCGTGACGGAGCTTCGTCCGGATGTCGGGGACGAAGCTGCGGTCGCCGCGCACGACCAGCGCCACCGACACGTTCTTCGGCAGCCGCAACTCACCCACCTCCACACCATGCAGCCGGGAGCGCGCCGGCACTCGGACCTGGATGAGATCCGCGTCGAGTCGGTCCAACGGTGCCGACTCCACGTCCGAGTCCTGAGCCTGCGCGTCTCCGGTCACACCCAGTGCGCCGGCAAACCAGGGCAACGTCGGGCCTTGCAGCATCGTGAACACCACCGTGACGATGAAGACCACGGCGAACAGCCATGCGGCACCGTCCACGCCTTCGGCGAGCGGGATCGTCGCCAGCACGACCGGGATTGCGCCGCGCAGCCCGGCCCAGGACAGGAACGCGTGCTCCCCCCTGGACAGGCGGAACGGCAAGGTCGAGGCGACCACCGAGAGCGGGCGGGCGAGGAACGTGAGCCCGACTCCGGCCACGAGGGCGGGTACGACAGCCTCGGGCATCCGCGAGGGTGAGGCGAGCAGGCCGAGCATGACGAACAGGCCGATCTGGGACATCCACGCCAGGCCCTCGGCGAACGAGCGGGTGGCCGCCGGGTGTGGCAGGGCGGAGTTGCCGAGCACCAGGGCTGCGACGTAGACGGCGGCGAACCCACTGGCGTGTGCGGCCGCACCGCTGGCATACGCGAGTACGCACAACGTCAGCACCACGAGCGGGTAGAGGCCCGAGGCCGGCAGGGCGGCCCGCCGAAGCACGGCGGCGCCGACGCGGCCGACGAGGTACCCGATCACCGTGCCGGCGATCAGTTCATACGCCACGACGAGCGCCACACCACCGGCACCCAGCCCCGCGACCTCGCCCATGCTGACCAGAGACACGATGACGACGGTCGGTGCGTCGTTGAGACCGGACTCGGCCTCGAGCGCCCCCGACAGGCGGGGCCGCAACGGCACCCGGCGCAGCATCGAGAAGACGGCTGCCGCGTCCGTGGGTGCGAACACCGCGCCGAGCAGCACGGCGAGCGTCCAGTCGAGACCGAGGACGTACCGCCCGATCAACGCCATGACGACGGTACTGACAGCCACGCCGACGGTCGCGAGCGAGATGCCCATCGCGGCTACCGGACGGAACGTGGACCACCTGGTCGTCAGGCCGCCCTCGGCCAGGATGACGACCAGAGCGGCGTAGCCGAGCGACCGCGCGAGCTCGGCATCCTCGAAATGGATGCCGATCACCGACTCCCCCAGCACCACGCCGATGAGCAGGTACAGCACCAGGCTGGGCAACCCCAGCTTCACGCTCAACCGCACGGCGATGACGGCGGCCACGAGGACCAGGGCACCGGCGAGCAGGAAGG
>JBOGDU010000349.1:0-10303 GCA_050743145.1 Jiangellaceae bacterium
ATGTACGTCACCGGCGCGATCAACCTGCCGTTCTTCGCCGCCACCTCGATGCTCATCGCCGTACCCACGGGGGTGAAGTTCTTCAACTGGATCGGCACGATGTGGCGCGGCTCGGTGACGTTCGAGACACCGATGCTGTGGGCCATCGGCTTCCTGGTCACGTTCCTGTTCGGTGGGCTGACCGGCGTCGTCCTGGCGATGCCGCCGTTGGACTTCCAGGTGTCCGACTCGTACTTCGTCGTCGCCCACTTCCATTACGTGGTGTTCGGCACGGTCGTGTTCGCGATGTTCGCGGGCTTCTACTTCTGGTGGCCGAAGATGACCGGACGGATGCTGGACGAGAGGCTGGGCAAGATCCACTTCTGGATGCTGTTCATCGGGTTCCACACCACGTTCCTGGTCCAGCACTGGCTCGGTGTCGAGGGCATGCCGCGCCGCTACTCCGACTACCTGCCGACCGACGGCTTCACCGTCCTCAACCAGGTGTCGACTCTCGGCGCGTTCCTGCTCGGCGCCTCGACGCTGCCGTTCCTGTGGAACGTGTGGCAGGCTCGCCGGTCGCCGAAGGTGACCGTCGACGATCCGTGGGGCTGGGGGGCGTCGCTGGAATGGGCGACGTCCTGCCCGCCGCCGCGGCACAACTTCACCTCGTTGCCGCGGATCCGCTCCGAACGCCCGGCCTTCGACCTGAAGTATCCGGAGGTCGCAGCCATCCAGGAGAAGAAGCCGCCCGACCCTGGGGTGATGCAAGAAGCGCTGGGCGCGGCAGACACGGGGGAGGGCCGGTGAAGATCGAAGGCGTCGTGTTCACGGTCGTCGCCGTCTTCTTCCTCGTCGCGACGCCGATCTACTGGTTCATGTCCTACGACCCGACCGGCACCACCGCGCTGGTCCTCACCTTCGGCCTGGCCGCGCTCATCTCGTTCTACCTGCTCTACACCGCCCGCAAGGTGCATCCCCGGCCTGAGGACCGAATGGACGGTGAGATCGAGGAGATGGCCGGCGAGTACGGGTTCTACAGCCCGCACTCATGGTGGCCGCTGGCCTGCGCAGGATCAGGCGCCTTGGTCTTCCTGGGCCTGGTGTTCGCCTGGTGGCTGTTCATCATCGGGGTCGCGTTGGGCGCGTGCGCGGTGATCGGCATGGTCTTCGAGTACTACCGGGGCGAATACGCCCACTGATCCGGACGGTGTCACCCGTTCCACCTGGGCAGCCGTGCCGGTCAGGGCTCCGGAACCGGGTTGGACAGGCAGCTCGCGTCGACGTCGATGGCCCTCTGTTCGGGTTCGACGCGCGGGCCGCGATCGCGCGCCGTGGCGAGCACGCAGCCGGCGAGGATCAGCCCGAAGCCGACCAGCGTGCCGACGCCGACCGACTCGTCGAGCACGAGGACGCCCAGCGCGAGCGCCACTGCGGGGTTCACATACGTGATCACCGTGGATCGGGCCGGCCCGACCTCCGCGATGAGACGGAAGAAGACGAGGAAGGCGATCGCCGTGCACACGACCGCAAGGCCGAACACGGCGAGCCAGGCCTGCGTGGACACGGGCTCGGATGGCCACTGCACACCACCCACGGGCAGGAAGATGACCGCCGAGACGGCCAGCGACACGGCGACGACGCCGAGGCCGGGCAGGTCGGACAGGTACCGGGCCAGGATGAGCGGGCCCGCCGCATAGCAGAACGCGACGACCGCGAGGGCGACGACCGGCCCGACGCTTGCCGTGCCGACGTCGAAGCCGACCAGGGTGGCGACGCCGGCGAAGCCGATCGCCAACCCGACCACACGGCGTGGGTCGAGCACCTCGTGCCCGGTGAGCCGCACGAGAACCGCGCCGACCAGCGGCACGGCCGCGATGAGCATGCCCGTCAGCGAACTGGACAGGTCTTGCTCGGCGAAGCCGATCAGGTACCACGGGATACAGATCTCGATCACCGTGTAGGCGAGCAGCGGGCGCCAGTACCGCAGCAGCGGGCGTAGATGTCCCCTGGCTGCGGCGATCGGCATCAGCAAGGCGGCGGCGAGCAGCGTCCGGGCGAGGACGAGCGCGGCCGGCGAGAGCTCTTCGACCGCGACCTTGATGAGCAGGTAGGGGACGCCCCAGATCACGCCCATGAGAAGGAAGAGCACCCATCCGCGCCGCGACACCCGCCAGCCACCTCTCAGATCGTGAGAATCTGACCCACGCTGTGTGAGGTTGGTGTCGTCCTGGCAGCCCCAACCTCACGTCCATCAATGCCCAGGCGACGTCGACCTCGCGTCGTTCACCGGCGTCACTGCTGCGGGCCGGTACCGATCCCGCTTCGTTCGCCGGGGAGTTCGGGCTCCCCCCGGCCCAGTGCCGCCGGTCCTTCGCCGTGGCCGTCACCGTGGCCGTCACCGTGACCGTCGTGATGTGCGGCTTCCAACTCGTGGACCGTCGGCTTCTGGACCACGTCGCCGAAGTAGAACGACGAGAGCCGGGCCCGTACCTTCTCGATCCGACGGCGCGGAGCCGGGATGCCGTTCTCGTCGGTCTCGGGGTCGAGCTGAACCGGCGTCTGGCGACGGTGGGCCGTGAGCTCGTAGGCAGCCTCGTGGGACAAGGACGCGTGCAACTCCGAGTACTCACCGTCGGGGCTGACCATGATCACGCCGGACTCGCGGCCATGGAGCACCTTCTCGCGATCGCGACGCTGAAGCCCGATGCAGATCCGCTTGGTGACGAAGAACATGATCGGCGGCAGCACGATGACCGCTATACGCATGAACCAGGTGATCCAGTTGATCGGTATCTGGAAGATCGTGGCCACGAAGTCGTTACCGCCCGCGATCCACAGCAGGATGTAGAAGGTGATGAACGCGACGCCGATCCCGGTCCGGACCGGCTGGTTGCGCGGACGGTCGAGGACGTGGTGCTCTCGTCTGTCGCCGGTCACCCATTGCTCGATCCACGGATAGAGGATGAGCGGGGTCAGGACGAGCCCGGGGAGCACGAGCGCAGCTATGAGCACACCCAGGCTCAAGGGCTGTCCGAACACGCTGATCTCCCAGGCCGGCATGACGCGCAGCGCGCCGTCGAGGAAGCCGACGTACCAGTCCGGCTGGGTTCCGGCGCTGACCCGGGACGGATCGTACGGCCCCCACAACCACACCGGGTTGATCTGAATGACCGCCGCCATCAGTACGATGACGGCGAAGACGATGAAGAAGAAACCGCCGGACTTCGCCACGTAGATCGGGAAGAACGGATAGCCGACGACGTTCTTCTCCGTTCGGCCCGGCCCGGCCCAATGGGTGTGTTTCTGGTACCAGAGGATCATCAGGTGCAAGGTGATCAGCGCCAGGAGCAGGCCCGGGACCAACAGGATGTGAAGGGGGTAGAGCCTGGCGATGAAGTCCTCGCCGGGATACTCGCCGCCGAACAGGAACGACGAGACGGCGGGGCCCACGATGGGAATCGCGAGTATGCCGCCTTCGATGATGCGCATTCCGGTGCCGGACAGGAGGTCGTCGGGCAGCGAGTATCCGGTGAAGCCGTTCACGACGCCGAGGATGAGCATCGTGGCACCGATCACCCAGTTCAGCTCGCGCGGCTTGCGGAACGCGCCGGTGAAGAAGTTCCGGAGCATGTGCACCGACATGGCGGCCAGGAACAGCAGCGCCCCCCAGTGGTGAATCTGTCGCATCAGCAGGCCACCGCGGACCTCGAAGGAGAGGTCGAGGGTCGACGAGAACGCCTCGGACATGTGGATGCCGCGCAGGTTGGTGTACGCGCCCTCGTACATGACCTCGGTCATCGACGGCTTGAACCACAACGCCAGGAACGTGCCCGACAGCAGCAGCACGATGAAGCTGTACAGTGCGATCTCGCCGAGCAGGAACGACCAGTGGTCGGGGAACGCCTTGCGGATGTTCCGCTTGAGCCAGTTCGACGTGGTGATCCGCTGGTCGACGAAGTCGACGACCTTGCCGGCACCGTTGACGACGGCACTCATCGACGACGCCCCCAATAGCTCGGACCAACCGACTCGGTGAAGTCGCTCTGCGCCACCAAGTATCCCTCGTCGTCGACGGCCAGGGGCAGTTGGGGCAGGCTGCGGGCGGCCGGCCCGAACACGACCCGGCCGTTGTCGGCGAGGTCGAACGTCGACTGGTGGCAGGGGCAGAGCATGTGGTGGGTGCTCCGTTCGTACAGGTTGATCGGGCAGCCCACATGGGTGCAGATCTTGGAGTACGCGATGATGCCGTCGACGGTCCAGTTCTCGCGGCCCTCGGCGGCGCTGATCTCGCCGGGCTCCATCCGGATGACGATGATCGGCGACTTGGCGCGCTCGTTGATGCGCGCCGGCCCCGACTCCGGGAGGTCCTCGAAGGTCTCGGGCATCGCATTGACCAGCGAACCGATCTCGAGGTCGGTCGGGCGCAGCGGTTCGAACGAACCGTCTCGGACGACTCGCACGTCGGCGTCCCAGATCGTGTGCGCCTTCTTGTCGCCGGGCAGCGGGCCGAGGTCCCGTAGCAGGACGACGGCGGGCAGCGGCAGCAACGCCATGGCGCCGATCAGCGAGTTCCGGATCATCTTGCGCCGGCCGAACCCGCTCTCCTCGACGCCCAGCTCGTAGTCGGCGAGGGACGCCGCACGGACGTCGTCTGCGCTGCGCAGCGGGTGGCGCTCATGGATGACCTCGCGGCTGGTCATGAGCTTCTTGGCCCAGTGGATCGCCCCCGCGCCGATGAGGAAGAGGGCCAGGCCCAGCGTGAGACCGAGGGCCACGTTGGAGCTGCGCACCGCATCGACGACGTCGCCGTCGACCTCGATCTGGAACGCGAAGAAGGCGACGAGGAAACCGACGACGAGCAGTGCCGCGAGCACGAACATGCCCGCTACCTGCCGCTCGGCCCTCCGCTCGGCCTTCGCGTCGACGTCGGCGAGGCGGTCGACGTGGTCCTCGAAGCCTGGATCCGGGATCGGCTCGGCGACCGCCTCGGGCACGGTGGGGCCGGTCGGCTCGATCCGCTCGACCTCTCCGCCGTGACCGGACCTTCCCGCCCTCTCCTGGGTGCTCACGATGCCTTCGTCCCGATCCAGATGGCGGCGCCGATGAGTCCGCCCATGCCGACCAGCCACGCCCACAGCCCTTCCGGTACCGGTCCACCGCGCCCGATGCCGAGTCCACCGGGGTTGGACTCCTCCTCGACCGACTGGAGGAAGGCGATGATGTCGCGCTTCTCCTCGGGGTCGAGGGTCTCGTCGTTGAAGACCGGCATCGACTGCGGGCCGGTCAGCATTGCCGAGTAGATGTGCCGGGGCTCGACGCCGGTGAGGCTGGGTGCGTACTTGCCCCAGGTCAGCGCACCGCCCTGGCCGGTCGTGTTGTGACAGGACGCGCAGTTGGTGCGGAACAACTCGCCGCCGCGGGCCACGTCGCCGGCTGAGATGTCGAGTGCGTCGATGTCGGGGATCTCCGGCCCCGGGGCGAGCGACGCCACGAAGGCGGCGAGCTGCTCGATCTGCTCGTCGGTGTACGCGACCTCCTTGCTCGGTGCCTGCGCTCCCGGGGCCGCCATGGGCATCCGCCCGGTGCCGACCTGGAAGTCGACCGCAGCCGCGCCGACACCGATCAGCGACGGGCCGAGGACGGTGCCGTCGTCGCGGACCTGACCCTCGCCGCCCAGGCCGTGACACGAGGCGCAGCCGATGGCGAACAGCTTCCGGCCCTCCTCGACCTGAGTCGACGTCGCGGCCCGGGCCTCGGCGCTGCTCTCGGGGGCCAACGCGGCGTAGGCGGCACCGAAGACGACGAGCGCCAGCAACAGGACGACGATCGCCGCGAGGGGGTGCCGGCGCCGGGCGGAGATGGCGGACACGTCGCTCCTGTTCACTTGATGACGTAGATGGTCAGGAACAGCGCGATCCAGACGACGTCGACGAAGTGCCAGTAGTACGAGACGACGATCGCGCTCGTGGCCTGCTCGTGGGTGAAGCGGCGGGCCAGGAACGTGCGTCCGAGCACGAGCACGAAGGCGATCAGGCCGCCGGTGACGTGCAGGCCGTGGAACCCGGTGGCCAGGTAGAAGATCGAGCCGTACGGATCGCTGGACAGGCTCAGCCCCTCGTGCTGGACGAGTTGCGCGTACTCGTACACCTGGCCGGAGATGAACACCGCGCCCATCACGAAGGTGAGCGTGAACCACTCGCGCAGGCCCCACGAACCCACCTGGAACACGCGCCCGGTGCGGCCGACCTGCCCGCGCTCGGCGCGCAGCACGCCCATCTGGCAGGTGACCGACGAGAGCACCAGGACGATCGTATTGCCGGTGGAGAAGGGGATGTTGAGCAGCTCGGGCCGGGTCTCCCACAGCTCGGGTGCGTTGGACCGTAGGGTGAAGTAGATGGCGAACAGCGCCGCGAAGAACATCAGTTCGCTGGCCAGCCACACGATGGTGCCCACCGATACCAGGTTGGGCCGCTCGGGGGCGGGTGCCGGCGCCGAGCCGGCTGTGGTTGCAGTGGCCACGAGCGCCATTATGGCGACCGCTGCCGGTCAGCACACACCGACCCCGCAATCAGGTGCCGACGGGCGTGTTGTGCCCGCCTGCGGCCGTCTCGGACAGGCCGCCTCGTCGACCGGTAGCATCCGCGGAGAGCCGGACACCATCGGCCGCACCGAACCACCCGACCGCCGCCTCGCGAGGGACACCGATGAGCACGCCCGAGTCGACGATGACGATCCTCGTGTACAGCGACGACCGCACCACGCGCGAGAAGGTGCGGCTGGCTGTGGGGCGGCGCCCGGCGGCCGACCTGCCGCGGGTCGAGTTCTTCGAGTGCGCGACCGCGCCGGCGCTCCTGGAGAAGCTCGGCGCCGGTGGCGTCGACGTGGCTGTGCTCGACGGCGAGGCCGCTCCGGCCGGCGGGATGGGCCTGGCTCGCCAGATCAAGGACGAGATCTATCGATGCCCTCCGGTGCTGGTGCTGATCGGGCGGCCCCAGGACGCGTGGCTCGCCACCTGGTCGCGGGCCGAGGCCGCGGTACCGCATCCGCTCGACCCGGTCGCCGTCGCCACGGCTGTGGCCGGACTCATGCGCCGGCGCCTGCGCGCCCTGCCCGCCGTCTCGTGAGCGAACGATGACCGCGCCGCAATCCTGGCCGGGGGTGCTGTCCGTGCTGCTCGACGGCGCGGACCTGCCCGCATCGGCGACCGCCTGGGCTATGGGCGAGATCATGAGCGGGTCCGCGACACCGGCGCAGATCGCCGGCTTCGTGGTGGCGCTGCGCGCCAAGGGCGAGACCGTCGACGAGGTCGAGGGCCTGGTCCAGGCCATGTACGAGCACGCGACGCCGATCTCGGTTCCCGGCCGCGCGGTCGACGTCGTCGGCACCGGTGGCGACCGCGCCCACACGGTCAACATCTCGACGATGGCCGCCCTGGTCGCAGCTGGCGCGGGCGCGAAGGTGGTCAAGCACGGCAACCGGGCCGCATCGTCGGCCTGTGGGGCGGCGGATCTGTTGGAGGCGCTCGACATCCGGCTCGACCTGCCGCCGTCGCGGGTCGCGAGCATCGCCGGCGAGGTCGGCATCACCTTCTGCTTCGCGCCCGTGTTCCATCCGGCGTTGCGCCACGCCGCCGTGCCGCGCCGCGAACTCGGCGTCCCGACCACGTTCAACGTCCTCGGTCCGCTGGCCAATCCGGCGCGGCCGCGCGCACAGGCGGTCGGCGTCGCCGACGCACGGATGGCCGGGATCCTCGCCGGGGTCCTGGCCGGACGCGGTGTGTCGGCACTCGTGTTCCGCGGTGACGACGGCCTGGACGAGCTCACGACCACGACGACCTCACGGGTGTGGGTGGTCCGCGACGGCGAGGTCGGCGAGGAACGGCTCGACCCGTCGGCCCTCGGCATTCGCACCGCAGCCCCCGAGGAACTGCGTGGGGGAGAGGCGCCCTACAACGCCGACGTCGCCCGCCGGCTCCTGGCCGGCGAGCCCAGCCCCGTGCGCGACGCCGTCCTGCTCAATGCGGCGGCGGCGTTGGTGGCCTATGACGGTGCCGCCGGCTCGCTGCCGGACCTGCTCGGCGCTGCCCTCGAGCGGGCGACCGCTTCGGTGGACACCGGCGCTGCGGCGGACGTGCTGACCCGTTGGGTCGCCGCCTGCGCAGCTCAATAGCCGACGCCACCTCCACCGGCGCCGCCGCCCTCGGAGAGGACGAGGAGGGCGATCACGATCGCGACAAGGGCCACGATCGCGACCGTTACCCAGATCGTCGTGCCCGGGCCTCGTGTTGTGGTCGCCATGGCCATCACCACCTTTGTCCGTTCTCTACCCGATGGCGGTGGTGACAACCCATTCGCGGCTGATTCGCGTGCCGTTCAGCTCCGCAGATGCTCCTGGCGGCCGACGCGGTACACCTCGGGAGCCACCGGACCCGGGGGGTCAGTGCCGCGCGGACCCCTGTGCCATGCCCATCACCTCGGCCGGTCCACATCGTCTCGCACGGATCCGACGAACCCGTCGCCGAGCTCCATGGCACCGTTCGTGCCACCATCGACGTCCATGGACGTTGCGTCGATCAACGCGCTGGCCGAGAGTCAACTCGCGACGGCCGACTCTGCCGACAGCGGGCGTAGTTCGGTGACGGTGTACGGCAGGTCCGGTGCGCGCCTCCGGCAGACGGTCGTGGCGCTTGCGGCTGGGCGGGTCTTGGGCGAGCACAAGAGCCCCGGTGACGCATCCGTGCTCTGCCTCACCGGGCGTGTGGTGCTCCGCGCGGGGGAGTCGCGCGCCGAACTCGGACCCGGCGACCTGGTGGCGGTGCCGCCGCAGCGCCACGACGTCGAGGCTCTCGAGCCGAGCGTGTTGCTACTGACGGTCGCCCTGCACTGACCCGCGTCGACGCCTCGGCCGCGCCGGTCCGTATCGCGGTCTCGCAGATCCCGGTCAATCGGAGTCCTCGGCGCCGAGAGCGAAGGCGGCTTCGAGGTCGTGCTTCGAGAACGTACGGAACGCGATGTGGGTCTCGGTCCGCAGCACGCCGGGCACCTTGTTGAGCCGGTCGGCGACGACGTCGGCCACCTCCTGGTGCTCGCGTACGCGCACCATGGCGACCAGGTCGATCTCGCCGGTCACGGAGTAGACCTCGCTGACTGCGTCGAGCGCCGCGATCTGCTCCGCGACCTCGGGGATGCGCGCGACCTCGGCCTCGACGAAGACGATCGCGGTGATCACGTGGCCCTCCTCCGCAGCGGTACGGTGCGCGGCGAGACTACCGGTGGCCGGCGCAGACGCGAGGGTCAGCGCATGGTTCCGACGTCGTACGGGCCCGGGGGCTGCGGTCGCCTCGCACCCCGTCCGACGGCGAGGGCGAAGAGCAGGCCCACCGCGAAGCCGGCCACGTGCGCGACGTACGCGACCTCGCCCGCGGCCATCCCGGTGCCCAGACTGTAGACGGCCTGCACCACGAACCACGTGCCGAGCACCAGCCATGCGGGCAGGGACAACGGGATGAACAGGAGGATCGGCACGAGGCTGATCACCCGTGCCCGCGGGTACCACGCCAGGTAGGCGCCGAGGACGCCGGCGATGGCACCCGACGCGCCGACGAGTGTGGCACGCGAGTCGGAGTCGGTGAACGCGTACGCGTAGGTGGCCGCGATGCCGCAGGCGAGATAGAAGAGCAGGTATCGGATCCGGCCGAGCCGGTCCTCGACGTTGTTGCCGAACACGGCGAGGAACAGCATGTTGCCCAGCAGATGCACCCATCCGCCGTGCAGGAACATCGCCGTGACCGCCGACAGCACGGGGAGCTTGTCGAAGTCCGGCGCGATGAGCTGGCAGGCGGGCGCCCCGGAGGGGTCGAGCACCGCGTCGCCGACCACCAGTGGTAGCTGCCGGCCGGTCGTGAGCTCCTGCGGGATCGCGGCCCACCGGTCGAAGAATGCCTGGACCGAGCACAGGGCCTCGGTGCCCGATTCGCCGAGGCCGCTGAGCCCCAACGGGCTGACCAGGAAGACGACGATGTTGACGACAACGAGTGCTCGGGTGACGTAGGCGGGCCTACGGGTGGGGTTCCGGTCGTGGATGGGAATGACCACCCCGAGATCATCCCCCGGCCGGTGCCCGCGGAAGTCGTCGGTCGGCGACCTCACCGCGGATGAGGGTGTAGGCGACCGGGAAGATGATCGACAGCATGACGATGCGACCGCTGACCCTCGGGCGGGGTGTCAGCGAGCCGGCCGCAGCGACCGGCGGTCGTCGAACGGGCGGGCGGCGCGGTCGCCGAGCTCGGCCGCGGCGACCAGCCCGGTCAGCCCGCCCGCAC
>JBOGDU010000350.1:0-5649 GCA_050743145.1 Jiangellaceae bacterium
CTACTGGCCGGGTTGGTCAGCGGCGAGCTCCGCCAGGGCGCGCTCGACGGCGTGCTCACCGAGGCGGTCGCGGTCGCCGCCGCCGTGCCCGCGGCCGAGGTCCGGCGAGCGGTGACCGTCGCCGGCACTCTCACCCCCGTGGCCCAGGCGGTCCTCGCCGGCGGCACCGACGGCTTGCGACGGTTCCGGCTCGCGGTGGGGTCACCACTGCGCCCGATGCTCGCCCAGAGCGCACCCGACCTGGCCGACGCCTTCGTCCGCACCGGCCCGGCCGCGGTCGAATGGAAGCTCGACGGCATCCGGGTGCAGATCCATCGCGACGGCGACCGCGTCGCCGTGTTCACCCGCACCCTTGACGACGTCACCGAACGGGTGCCCGAACTGGTCGAGGCGGCGATGTCCCTTCCGGTCGCTGCGGTCGTGCTCGACGGTGAGGCCATCGCGCTCGGGCCGGACCAGCGACCGCTGCCGTTCCAGCAGACGGCGTCGCGCATCGGCCGCCGCCTCGACGTCGCGACCGCCCGTGCCGCCGTCCCGTTGTCGACCTACGTGTTCGACTGCCTCCACCTCGACGGGCACGATCTCGTGGGTTCATCGGGCAACCAGCGGTGGGCTGCACTCACCACCGCCGTTCCGGAGTCGCTGCTGGTCCCGCGGCTGGTCACCGACGACATGTCCGCCTCGCAGGCATTCTTCGACGATGCGCTCGCCCACGGCCACGAAGGCGTCGTGGTCAAGTCGCTGTCGGCGCCCTACGACGCCGGGCGTCGCGGCGCCGGCTGGATCAAGGTGAAGCCGCGGCACACCCTCGACCTCGTCGTCCTCGCCGTCGAGTGGGGTCATGGTCGGCGCCAGGGAAAGCTGTCCAACCTGCACCTCGGTGCGCGCGACCCCGACGGCCGGTACGGACCACCGGGCGGGTTCGTGATGCTCGGCAAGACGTTCAAGGGCCTCACCGACGCGATGCTCGGCTGGCAGACCGAGCAGTTGCTCGCGCTGGCCGACGGACCCACCGACGGCTGGGTCGTGACGGTTCGCCCCGAACTCGTCGTCGAGATCGCCTTCGACGGCGTCCAGCAGTCACCGCGCTATCCGGCAGGGCTGGCGCTGCGTTTCGCACGGGTGCTGCACCACCGTCCCGACAAGCCCGCCGTCGAGGCCGACACCATTGCGTCGGTGCGCGAGATCCACGACCGGCACTGAGCCGGAATCATCCCTGCCGAACGTCGGCGAGTCGCTCGACGCCCTCGGCCAGCACCTCTACGCCGGTGTGGTCCGATGATCCCAGCAACAGGCCCGCGGCCTCCCAGAGGGCGCCCTGTACGGCTTCGTGGGCCTGCCGGTCAGCCTCGGCGTCGTGATCGCGGGCGGAGATCTCCTCCAGTCGCGTGGTCGCCTCGACCAGCCTGGTCCAGGCCGGCGGCGCGTAACGCCCGGTGACCACCCGCACCCGCTTGTCGGCCAGCACGGCTGCCTTGGCCCGACCGAACCGGTAGTCGGCCAGGCTCGCTCCCGCGACCGCCCCGCCGACGGCCCCGAGAGCCGCCACCACGAGCACGAGCCACCACCCGGCTCCGGCCAGCGCGGCGACGGTTGCCGCGACGACGGACAGTCCCACGGCCCCGAGCACACTGGCGCTGACCTGGTGCTCGCGAACCCCCACACCGGCGATCCGGGTGACCGGGGGACGATCGGTGAGTACATCGGCGACCGCCGCCCGGACGCTGCGATCGGTCACGTCGGGCCGGATCACGGCGAACGACTCGGCGACCGCGTGCCCGGTGGTCGCCGCGTGCGCCGGCCTTCCGGATGTCCACCGCAGGGCACCCCAGCGGCGGGCCTCCACGAGGTTGGGGAGCCACGACCCGCGGCCCTGGGGCATGGCATCGACGACGCGCTGCTGGGCCTCCCAGGCTTGCGCCCACTGCCGCTCGGACATCGCGGTCAGCGGATGGGGTCGAGTCATCGCTCTCGTCTCCATCGGACTCGTGCGTGCGGGTAGGGACAGCCGTTCGCCGACGACGTCACCGTCGATGATCTGAGGTCCCCCCCGCTCCCATGCCACGAACCTGTCTGTGGCATCGAGAACACTACCGGCGAGCCAGCCCACGACCACAACATCGTCCACGAGCCCGAGCGCGAGCAGAAGTCCCTCGGGGATCAGATCGATCGGCGACAGCACGTAGAACAGGGCCAGGCCCATCAACGCCAGCCGCCCCATGCCGAGGCCGTCCCATTGCCCCGACACCACCGCGGTCACCAACCGAGGCAACGCTGTGAGGCGGGTTCCCAGACTCGGAGCGCCGGGCCTGCTCGCCCCGCGGAGTGCTCGCCACAGCGCCACGAAGGCGGCAGTCCGTCGAACCCGAGCCACCAGCGGCCTCCTCGCGCTGTTGCTTCCCGTTGACTCTATAACCTCGAGAAGTGCTTCGAATCCTGCTCACGCCACGGTGGATCGCGCTGCACGCCGTCACCGTCGCGGTGGTCGTGGGATTCGTGGCCCTCGGGTGGTGGCAGCTGGACGTGTACCGCGACAGCGAATCCCGTCAGGACCTGCGCGACCGGCCCGGCGTGCCGGTATCCGACCTGGTCGAGCCGGACGGCGACCTCGGAGCGGGAGCCGACCGCGCCGTGGTCGCGACCGGGAGCTATCTTCGCGGGAGCGCGCTGACCGTGCCGGCACGGGTACGCGACGGCATCCTCGGCTCCTATGTCGTCGCCGCCCTGCGAACGTCCGACGGCGGCACGCTCACCGTCCTGCGTGGCTGGGTGGACGACCGGGACGACCCGTCCGGCGCCGCTCCCGGCGGCGCGGTCACGGTCACCGGACACCTGCTGTCGCCGGAGACGGCGGCCGACGCGACGGTGTCCGACTCGGACCTCTCGGCCGGCGAGATCGGGTTCGTCGCACCCGACTCGGTCGCGGTCGCCGCCGGTCTGGCCGGGAACGGGTTCTACCCCGGGTACCTGCTCCTCGATGACGAGGAACCTCGGCCGGCCGCCTCGCCGGAGTCCCTCGACGTCGACGTGATCGATCCGATCGGCGACGTGAGCCCGTGGCAGAACCTGTCCTACTGGGCCCAGTGGTGGGTCTTCGCGGGGGCCGCCGTGGTGTTCTGGGTCTCGTTCGTCCGGGCCGCGACGCGGCGCCGTTCGCAGACCCTCACCGACGCGGCGGCCCGGGACGAGGTCAGGAGTGCGTGACCAGCTCGGGGTGCTCGGCGTGCACCTTGGCGACCACGCGGCGCTCGGCTACGAACGACGCGAACGGGACGGTACCGGCGAGCACGACCGGAACCGTCCACCGCCAGGACCATCGCTGCTGGATCGCCAGGTACACCGAGACGAAGAAGTACAGCATGTAGATCCAGCCGTGAACGATCGCGATGAACTCGAACCCTTCGACGCCGAAGCCGTACTTGAGCACGATCTCGACAGTGAAGACCAGCAGCACGACGCCCGTCGTGTACGCGAGGATCCGGTAGACGGTCAAGGTACGTGGACTCACCGACCGAGCGTATCCGCCGGCGATGCATCTCCGAAGGAGGGGTGACCGTGCCGGGCGACCTTCCGGTGCGCGGCACCGTCGTGATCCCCGCCTCCGAGCTGTCGTGGCGGTTCTCCCGCTCCGCGGGCCCCGGCGGGCAGTCGGTGAACACCTCGGACTCCCGGGTCGAGCTCTCCTTCGACATCGGCCGGACCCGTGCGCTCGGCCCGACGCTGCGGGCCCGCGCACTCGACCGGCTCGCTGGAAGGTTGGTCGACGGAGTGCTCACGGTCAGTGCGTCGGAGCACCGGTCACAGCTGCGCAACCGCGAGGCGGCGGAACGACGACTGGTGGCGATCCTGGCTGACGCGACAGCCCCGCCGCCCCGTCGGCGGCGAGCCACTCAGCCGTCGCGTGCGGCGCGTGCCCGCCGGGCGGAGCAGAAGAAGCGCAGGTCGGAGATCAAGCGACTACGCCGACGACCGCCACACTGAGTACCGCCGGCCACGCTGATTCAGCCTTCGTCGTCAGAGCGCTTGTCGTCGCCGAGATCGGCAAGGAAACGCTCGAACTCGGCACCGATCTCGTCAGCGCTGGGCATCGTCGCCCGGTCGGCGAGAAGGCTGCCACGATTCGTCCCGCCGACGTACGCGTCGAACTGCGTCTCGAGGGCATGGACGACACGCCCGACCTCCTCGGACTGATCGACCTGTTCCTGCACCAGCCGGCGGATACGGCCGGCGGCCTCGGACAGGGCGTCGGAGGGCAGATCGAGGCCGGTGGCCGCGGAGATCGAGCGCAGCAGCGCCAGCGAGGCGTCGGGGTAGTCGGACTCGGCGAGGTAGTGCGGAACGTGCGCGACGAAGCCCATGGCGTCGAGGCCGGCCTCGCCCAGCCGCAGTTCGAGCAGCGCGGTGGCGCTGGATGGCAGGCGGATCTCACCGCGCCACGGATTGACCAGGGTGACCAGCTCGGGACGCGTGGCGTGGGCGGTGACGCCCAGCGGCCGGGTGTGCGGCACTGCCATCGGTATCCCGTGGACGCTGATGACCAGCCGGATGCCGAAGTGCCGGATCAGTCCGGTGACGGCGGCCACGAACCGCTCCCACTGGACGTCGGGCTCGGGCCCGGTCAGCAGCAGGAACGGCGTACCGGCTATGTCGTGGGCGAGCCGGATCGCCAGCTCCGGGCTGGCATACCGCTCGAAGTGATCCTCGACGAAGAGCATCTCGGGCCGCCGGGCCCGGTAGTCGATCAGCAGATCCGTGTCGAAACGGACGAGCACGCGGTGGTCGAGGGTGGAGAGCAGATGGTCGACGAGTCCCTTGCCGGCAGCGCCGGCGTCCATGAAGCCTTCGAGGGACAGTACGAGCACCGGCGCGTCCAACGTGGGAACGTCGCCGACGACCTCGTACAGACCCTTCGGGTCGAGCATCTCGAACACTCCTGCGCGGTGGTTGTACTCCTAGTTTCCCTCACAACACCGCCGCGGTCGAAGAACATCCCGGCGGGAGCCTCAGCCGGCCAGGCCGACCGCAGTGCCCGCGAGCGGCTGCTGGTGCGGCAGGCCCAACACGGCGCAGACCAGGCCCAGGAACGCGTCGGCGTCACGGAGCAGGTCGTCAGACTCGCGAGCCGTGACGACGCCGGGAATGCCCGCCTCGGCGGCCGCGCGCTTGCTGGCGCCGGCGGCGAAGAAGCCGGCCCATTCGGCGAGCTCGGGCGCCACCGCGGCGAGGACGCTCCACACGTTGCGCGGCCCTCGAGCGCCCCCACGCCGAGACCCGGGCGCTCCGGGTAGGTCGGCCCGAGCCCGCGCGGCCAGCACGGCCGCTCCTGCCCGCAACGCGGCAAGGTGCGCGGCCACGTAGCGCTCCTGCGCGGTGGTCGCCGACGCCGCCTCGGCCAGACAGCCCTGCGACTGGTCGAGGAGATCGAGCACGGCGTGGCCGGTGCGCGGTCGCGGTACGGGGTGGCCGGACATGACCACCGACGTTGCACGCCCGGGCCGGCGCCCACCGCCTGGCCGACCGCGCTCCTTGCCGTGCCCCGCTGCCATGGCCCGCCTCCCCGACGCCTACCCGCGGCAGCCCTCTCCGGGCCCGGGGGTCGAGGACCGCACCCGGCGAGGACCGCCATCCGACGGACGGCCTCCCCGCCCG